>CAZQWL010000010.1:0-14076 GCA_964597225.1 uncultured Candidatus Saccharibacteria bacterium
ATATCTTTTGCATATGGATTTGTCCACGGGTGGGGTGGGGGTGCAATATGCTACTATCTACCCATATGAAAGATATATTGAAAGTACTGGTCTTTGGAGGACTATTCTCAGTTTTATTATTACCTCTATACGTTGAGAATGACTTCTTTTTCCCATTTATTACTGGTAAAAACTTCGCATTTAGAATAATTGTAGAGATAGTTTTTGCATCGTGGGTGCTACTTGCTTTGTACGATGTGAAATATCGGCCTAAATTCTCGTGGATCTTGGCAGGATTTGCTTCACTTCTTGTTGTTATGGCAGTGGCCAATGCGTTGGGTGAATATCCATTAAAAAGTTTTTGGAGCAACTTCGAACGAATGGATGGATATGTCACCTTAGTACATGTCTTCTTGTATGCGCTGGTGCTTGGAAGTGTGATGACCACGCAGAAGCTCTGGTCGTACTTCCTTCACATGTCTATTGCGGTAGCAATATATGTGGCAGTAAGCGGAATCATCGCACAGTCAGAGATGTTTGGAGGGAAGGCATCACGAGTAGACTCTACTCTGGGTAATGCAGCATACATGGCGGTGTACATGCTTTTCCATATATTCTTTACAGTCTTTGTTGCACTGCGAAGCAAAGTGACACTCCATAAAGCACTCTATGTGCTTGCTACAGTGGTGTTCATCTACACACTCCTCCTTACTGGAACTCGAGGTACGTTCCTGGGGTTAGTTGGTGGTTCTATTGCTGCCGTATCATACATCGCACTGTTTGGGCGAAGTGTACCGCAGTTACGTAAATATTCTGTATGGGGGATATTGTCGATTATCATTATCGGACTATCTTTTATCGCAATAAAGGACTCGAGCTTTATTCAAGAAAATAAATCATTAAGTCGAATTGCAAATATTAATCTCCAAGAAGACCTCGAGGTGCGTATGACTATTTGGGGGATGGCGTGGGAAGGGGTAAAAGAACGACCATTACTTGGATGGGGTCAAGGTAACTTCAACTACGTCTTTAATGAACAGTATGACCCATTCTTATATAACCAAGAACAGTGGTTTGACCGAGTGCACAACATCTTCTTTGACTGGCTGATTGCAGGAGGATTCTTAGGATTCATCGCGTACTTCTCTATTATGGCGGCGTTGGTCTTCTATCTCTTTATAGAGCCAGTGATAATGAAAAAAGAATCGAAGTTTACCGTGCTTGAACGTGCGGTGCTCATCGGGCTATTGGTTGGATACCTGATGCATAATTTTGTGGTCTTCGACAATATTATCAGCTATATTTTCTATGGTTCAATGATTGGGCTTATCCATGCTCGAGTAGCAAAGCCGATTAAGAAAATAGAAGGATTTACTATGAGCAAACAGATGGTAACTCAGTTTGCCACACCAATTGTTATCATAATTGCTGGGTTTAGTATCTACTTCATCAACTCATCAGGTATTCAGGCAGCAGACGACATGATTGATGCGCTTGTTGCACCAAGTATCCCTGCACGACTTGAAGCATTTCATAGCGCAATAACTCGAGATTCTTTTGCAAACCAAGAAGTGGTAGAACAACTTGCCCAGCAAGCAATGAATATTGGACGTAATCCAAATATCGCACAGCAGGATAAAGAAAACATGATTCAACGTTCAGAGCTTGAGCTTTTGAAACTCGCGGATGAAAAGCCAGGAGATGCACGTATTCATAATTTCCTAGGTTCTTTTTATCGAGCTATTGGTGCGATACCGCAAGCTCGTGAGCAGGCAGCTATTGCACAGTCACTTTCGCCACGAAAGCCCGCACTTATTCTTGAACAGGGGATTATCGAGCTACAGGCAAGTGATGACGTGGCCGCACTTGGCTTTATGAAGCAGGCGTTTGAACTCAATGAAAAGAACACACCTGCACGTACTTTGTACGCAACGACACTTATCCGCACAGGAGGTCTTGCTGAAGCAAAAGAGCTTGTAGGAGAGAAGTACATAACAGAATTTGCAATGAACGACTATGCACTTTCTAACGCACAAGCTACAGGGGACTTACCGTTTATGGCAGAACTTTTCCTAGCGCGAATAGCAAAAGAACCAGCCAATGCACAGCATCGTGCAAGTCTGGCGTTTATCTATTATCAGCTAGACGATATAGAAGCTTCGATTGAAGTATTACATGCCGCAGGAGAAGCAGTGCCAGAATTTGCTGAGACTGCAGCGTGTTATGTGAATAACCTTGAAGCAGGAAATTCCCCTGATGCAGGTTGTTAGTGATATATAGTATGGAGATTTCTCTTGAGCATAACAAATCATTAAAAGAATTGACCACCCTCCAAGTTGGAGGGACTGCTCAACAGTATGTTGTTGTGAGGTCTGAACAGGAGCTTGATACTGCAGTCACATATGCTAATAAGGAAAATATCTCGATAACTATCTTAGGTGGAGGGTCGAATGTTTTGGTTGCACAAGCAGGCATACAAGGCTTAGTGATACATATGAAGATTGCCGGAATAGAATCAAAAGTGCAGGGTGATGTGGTTATGCTGACGGTAGGCGCTGGTGAAGCGCTCGACGAGGTAGTTCAATACACCGTGGATAATGGATACTGGGGAATTGAAAATTTGTCACATATACCTGGTTTTGTGGGTGCAGCACCAGTGCAGAATGTAGGTGCCTATGGTCGCGAGGTACAAGAGGTGATTGAATCAGTTCGGGTATACAACACTCAAGAACAAAAGTTTGAGATGCTCACGGCAGCAGAATGTTTGTTTGGGTACCGAGACTCACTGTTTAAAAAAGAAGATGGAAAGAAGTATATTGTGGTTGCAGTGACGTTTATGCTTACTACCGTAGTAACACCATGCCTTACATATAGAGACTTGAAAGATCGATTCATTGAAGAAGATGTGACACTGCCAGAGATACGCGAAGCGGTGATAGAGATACGTTCAAAGAAATTTCCCGACTGGAAGACAGTGGGTACTGCAGGGTCGTTTTTTAAGAACCCGGTGATACCTGAAAAAAAGTTTGAAGAACTATCTGTTAAGTACCCTGACTTACCGAGTTTTCCTGCAGGAGATGGATTGGTAAAAGTTCCACTTGGATGGGTCTTAGATAAAGTGTTACATCTTAAAGGAGAAGGCACTGAAAAGGTTGGTACATATAAAGGGCAGGCATTAGTCTTAATCAATAGGGGTGATGCAACTGCGGATGAAATTAAGTTGTTTGCTGATACATTAATACAAAAGGTGTATGACGAAATTGGTGTAAAGGTTGAATGGGAGGTGACAAAATTAGGGTTCTAAGAAGGACAAGAAAGAGCGGTGCCTTTGGCACCGCTCTTTCTTGTCCACATCAATTGCATCACAACTGCTTGTGTTACAGTCGGTGCAGAGCAATAATATACGTAAGCGACATTACTCTCCCGATTAGTTCTTTGAATTGAGAGGTCAGCGGTCGAATTATAAATTACTAACCCTCAAGATAAATACATATGGCAGTCAAAAAAAAGGCACCAGTGAAGAAGACACGGGCAGTGAAAAAAGCGAAGAAGAAAGCAGTTAAGAAAACTACAAAAAAGAAGGTAGTAAAGAAAACTGTAAAGCGAGCAGTGAAGAAAGCTACTAAAAAAGTAGTAAAGAAAAAAGCTCCTGCAAAGAAGAAGAAAGCAGTAGCGAAGAAAAAGCCAGCCAAGCGTACCGTAAAAAAGGCTACAAAAAAGACCGTACGTAAAGCAACAAAAAAGAAGGCAACAAAGCGTCGTAAATAACGACACTCAGGCCTCTTTCGAAATCTCACCCTCCACGGTGGGATTTCTTTTTATGAGAAATCTTCTTGATTCCCAAAAGTTTTAAAAGAAGACTACGTAAAAATTTTAAAATAGGATATAGAACATACGAATTTTTTTTGGAACTAAAGACTGCATGATTTATTTTGTTAAAAAAACCAGTATTACTTCCTAGTAGAGCTAGTTGATGTATTGCCTCTGCACTGTGATATGTAGTATCTCCAGTTATTAAGACCATTCCTTCTTGAGTGTCTATGTTTTTTTCAGCAAGTTCTTTAAGAATAGGATTTGATGATCTCCTTGCTCCCACAAAGTTAACTACAGCACCTTCTTCTTTTAATCGAAAGGACCGAACGTATTTTGTACAGACAGGACAATCTTCATCGTATACAAGTATTGGAGATTTATTTTTCATAAGATATGGATGAGTCGGTGTATGTTTCACCTTTGCAATATTGTACGTGATACGTATATTTGTATTGGGTCTCCCAGTGTATATCAACAATAGAAATTGTTTTTCTTATCTTAGAAATTGGATCTTTTTGCATTGCATTCACTTTTACTTGTATTTGAATGTCATGTCCCTTAAGGTGCTTGTTGTCCTGGAAAAACACATCAAGCTCCTTAGCAGTAATTTTTTTACAATAAAAATTATGATGAAAACTTGCTGAGTGGTACCCTTGAAAGTTAAGTTGATTCCAAGGTATGACAGTAAAACCATCGTTCTCTAAATTTTTGAAAGATACTTCTGCATATGGTCTGGGAGAAGGTCCTGTATACATGCCATACCCACCAAGTTTCCAAGGATTTATTTTGTCTTGGGATACTAAGTATGCATGAGTGCTAAGCCATATGCAGTGTATCCCAAATAAAAGCCATAGAATTATTGTTTTATAATTGTTCATAATAAAAAGTATTCAATAAAGAAACCAATGCTAAACACGTCGATTATAAGCAATAAGATGCACGTGATTAAAAGCCATATTGGCATTCCATACCCAAATGCAATACATAAAATTGATATATTAAGTACTTGGAAGTTCATTTCGTCTGCATATAGACCTGCACCTAATAAAAATGCAACTTCGATAAATAATATCCACCAATTTTTAAAACCTAACACAAGTAACAATCCAACAACAAATTGCCATAGGGTAATAAATACTCCAAGAAACACATGGGCAACACAAGGAGACAGTGGGTCATCGGCATTGCATAAAAATGCAAAGAGGTGTTCGGTGGTGGAGCCAAAGTGACTTAGGTATGTGATGTACGAACCGTCAATATATACCCCTGAGACCACTTTCTGCACTCCGGCAGCAATCATAAGCGCACCAACACTAAGTCGTAGATATTTTAGATACGACTCTTCATTCCACCACTGGGAGAACAGTAATGAGGGGGCAATGGCCCAGAGAGCAAACCAGCTATGATTTGCTTCTGATGGCCAATTGATGAGTGCTAAAAAAATCATCACACCAACAAAACACACTGTGGCAAATTTTCTGTATTCTTGTACCGCATACAATCCTAGCAACAAAATCATGAAGATAGGTATAACTGGAAGTGATATTTGGTGTAAGAATACTGGCCCTAAACTCGACCCAGCATGTTGGAATAGTACTGATAATAGTGCTGTCCATAATGCAAGAACCATAAGTGACGAGTAGTCCAACGCACAGATACCCCTAATTGTTTGTTTTATGTTGTTGATCTGTAGTTTCATTGTTCGGGAGAATGTCATTACTCATATAAATTAAGTAGCTATGAGTACTGATTATTAGTGCATTATACACCATTGTATTTCATGAGCACCTACACATGCGCCAAGTGCGAGCAGTCGAGTATTCGTGGTATGTGCCCGAGGGGCTGCTCTTGGGAAACCTTTCAACCACGCCATTTTGTAATAATGATAGGTCGGTCAAAGATTCTTTAATGTGTCTTTTTGGTGGGCTGATGTCATGTATTGTCTTTACGCCAGTGCTCTACTGTATAGTATGTTGTATTACGTATGCAATCTTGGTATTTCCTTTATTCCGTCAAGTGTAGTCAGTCAGATATTCGTGGTATCATAGCGACATTATGTCATTTTTAGATAGATTTTTCGGACCTTCTTACACGAAGGAATTAAAGGCTTTGGAGCCAATAGTGGAAGAAATTAATAGCTTAGAAAAGAAGTGTCAGTCATTAGATGATGACGCTTTGAAGTTGCGTGTGCAAGCGCTTAAAGAAAAGTTTAAAGAAGATAGTTCATTAGATGATTTGTTGCCAGAGATGACCGCTCTTACCCGTGAAGCTTCAGTGCGTACGTTAGGATTGCGTCACTACGATGTACAGCTTCTAGGAGGTATTTTGCTACACCAAGGAAAAATTACTGAAATGCGAACAGGAGAAGGTAAGACGTTGGTTGGGACTATTCCCGTTGCCTTAAATGCGCTTACTGGAGAAGGGGTGCATGTGGTGACGGTCAATGATTATCTTGCACGTCGTGATGCAGTTTGGATGGGGCAGATTTATGCGGCGCTTGGTCTTTCTCTTGGGGTGATAAATCACAACGAGTCGTACCTCTATGACGCAGGACATGCAGAGGTAGATGAAGAGCGTGATAAACAAGGAGGACATAAGGTATTTTATGAATTTCTTCGACCGTGCACACGTACCGAAGCGTATGCAGCAGATATTACCTATGGTACAAACAGTGAGTTTGGATTTGACTATCTTCGGGATAATATCGAGTTTGAAAAGAAGAACCTACGACAACGGTCACATGCGTTTGCATTAGTAGATGAAATTGACTCTATCCTTATCGATGAAGCACGTACTCCGCTTATTATCTCTGCACCTGCTGAGTCTGGCGAGAGTTTGTACGTCACGTTTGCAGGCATTGCTCGTCAACTCAAGCCAAAAGAACACTATGAGCTTGATGAAAAGATGAAGGCGGTGACATTAACGGATGCAGGAATAGAAGCTGCAGAAAAAATGCTTGGTATTGATAATATCTATACTGATAAAGGAATTAAGTATGTACACCACCTTGAGAATGCCGTGCGCGCAAAAGGCCTGTACCTGAAAGATAAAGAATATGTTGTGCGTGATGGGGAGGCTATTATTGTTGATGAGTTTACTGGGCGTATGCAACCAGGACGACGATGGTCTGACGGTCTCCATCAAGCAGTAGAAGCTAAAGAAGGAATTGAAATCCAAAAGGAATCCAAAACTTATGCGTCTATTACGTACCAAAATTACTTTAAGCTGTACGACAAGCTCGCGGGGATGACCGGGACAGCGATGACCTCAATGGAAGAATTCTACTCAGTGTATGAACTTGAAGTTACTCCGGTACCGACCAATGTAGAGGTAAAACGTATTGACCGAAATGACCTTATCTTCCAGACGGTTAAAGGTAAGCATGACGCGGTCATTGCAAAAGTAAAAGAAATAAATAAAACAGGGCAACCAGTACTTATCGGTACAGCGTCGATTGATACCAATGAAGAGCTTGGAGCTGCGCTTACAAAAGCAGGGGTGAAGCACGAAATGCTCAACGCAAAGAATCATGAACGAGAAGGAGAGATTGTGGCAGATGCAGGTAAGAAAGGAATGGTGACACTTGCTACAAATATGGCAGGACGAGGGGTGGACATTAAGCTTGGTGGTATTGAAGCGACTGCTGAGCAGACACAAGAAGTACGAGACCTTGGAGGACTCTTTGTACTTGGTACTGAGCGACACGAAGCACGCCGAATTGACAATCAACTTCGAGGACGTTCTGGGCGACAAGGTGATCCAGGCGAGACACTTTTCATGGTATCGATGGAAGATCAGCTCATGCGTGTGTTTGGTGGGGAACGTATCAAAAGCCTTATGGGGACATTTGGTATTCCTGAAGATCAGCCGATTGAAAATAAAATGATTAGCAGGCAGCTCGAGACTGCACAGTCCCGTATTGAAGGATTTCATTTTGATGCTCGTAAGCAGGTGCTCGCATATGATAATGTGCTCAACCAACAGCGACAGACTGTCTATGAGCGAAGAAATAAGCTTCTGAAGGGCTCAAACAGTGAAGTGCATGCAATATTACATGAAGTGATTGAAGCTGTTCCTGGTGCAGAAGAAGCGATTGAAAAGAAAAAGAAAGAATATACATCAGAACAATGGGATGAACTCACACGGCGTCTCACTCTACAGATGATAGATATGCTTTGGGTGGAACACTTGGAGGTGATGCAGTATACACGAGCCAGCGTAGGTTTGCGTGCGTACGGTCAGCGAGACCCTCTACAAGAATACCGAAAAGAGGGGATTCGACTATTTGGTGAGATGGAGGAAATTCTCCTACATCGTATTGCAGAAGTAATTCCAAACCTGCAGTCTGAAGCTCTTGCCAAAGAAGAAGAAGAGATGAAGAGAGCGCGAGAAAGTGCCAAGCGTGCAGGGGGAGGGATTTCGTCTACGGCAACTTCTAAGAAATTACCCCGAGTGAGCCAAAAAATACACGGGCGAAATGATATGGTAAAAATTTCCAATGGTACTCAAGAGAAAGAAATAAAGTTTAAGAAGGCAGAAGCATTCCTTGCAACAGGAGAGTGGAAAATACTTGAAAGATAAGTCATACAAAAACACCAACGCATGCGTTGGTGTTTTTGTATATAATTTGTTGCTATTTGAATACCATTACGTGATTGTGTATCATGAGGCTATGAAAATAATAACTCGAATTTTAGTAACAGCACTAGCACTGCTTATTACAGCACGATTAATTACTGGTATTGATGTCGAAGGAATTTATCCAGCTATTATTGCCGCATTAATTCTGGGAATCTTGAATGTTGTTGTAAAGCCAATTTTAGTAATTCTTACTCTTCCGGTGACTATCGTCACATTGGGTCTCTTTATGTTTGTGATTAATGCAGGCCTCTTTATGTTTACTGCGTCGTTTATTCAGGGCTTTAGCGTTTCTGGATTCTGGATAGCACTTCTTGGATCTCTGATTGTTTCAGTCATTAGTGCGGTAGCAAACAACATCCTTACCTAATGAAATACTTTTTACATCTTATCCCATTGTTGCTACTCTTTTCGCTGAGTATCCTCGTTGTGGTGTGGGATGCCCCAATAGTTTTTCTTAAGGACCTCCTTTCGGGCATGAATGCGTTGAGCTACACTGCCTACATAGCAATTCTTGTTGTTGCCGTTGTTTTGATGCCATTGACAGCGATGCTTATTATATCGATAGCAACAGGTATTATGGGCCCACTTGCCACAGCACTACTGAGTGTGGTTGGATGGACACTAGGTGCAGCAATTGCTTTTTTAATATCAAGATATGTAGGAAGATCAGTTGTAGAGAAGCGTATAGATTTGTCTAAAATTGACGCATATATTGAACACATGCCATCTGATTCACAGTTCTGGTTTATTGTAATTTTGCGTCTGACACTCCCTGTTGATTTGGTCAGCTATGCTTTAGGACTGACGAAATCACTATCATTTACTAGTTACATCGCCGCAACTGCACTTGGAGTGGTATGGTTCTCATTTGCGTTTGCGTATTTAGGGGATGCGTTCCTTAATGGCAAAGTGTACTTATTTCTAGAAATCACGCTGGCATCGTTATTAATATTTGCAGTAGCTTGGTATTTCTTACACTCAAAGAAAGGTGACAAATAGACAAAAATATGGTTTTATACTGCAACTAAATACTCTTTATTATGTTTGTTGATGAATTAGAAATATACGCAAAAGCGGGTGATGGTGGTGACGGCGTTGTGCGTTGGTCACATCAGAAGTTCCGTCCCATGGATGGACCATCTGGGGGCAACGGCGGTAATGGTGGGGATGTATATGTCCGGACTGTTCGTGATCTTAATATACTTTCAAAATATACTGGAGCTAAAGAATTTATTGCAAAGAATGGCGAAGAAGGGAGAAACGATAGTGAGTGGGGTAAGAGGAGTGATGATTTATATATTGATGTACCCATCGGCTCACGTATCACTGACCAAACCCGAGGACTCGTATACGAACTCTTTGAAGAAAATGAGGAAAAGAAAATTCTTAGTGGTGGACGCGGTGGACTCGGGAATGTTCACTTTAAGTCCTCAACCAATCGTAGTCCTGTGGAATCAACAGAAGGGAAGGAGGGTGAAGATGCTAAGTTTCTAATAGAACTTTCATTGGTTGCTGATGTTGGACTAATTGGATTGCCTAATGCAGGAAAGTCTACGTTGCTCAATGCGTTTACTAATGCAACGTCACCAATAGGTGCGTATGCGTTTACTACGCTCCAGCCGCACCTTGGAAACTTGTTTGGCTACGTACTGGCAGACATCCCAGGGCTCATTGAAGGTGCTCATGAAGGTAAAGGACTTGGACATAAGTTTTTGCGACATGTTACGCGTACAAAAATGCTCTTGCACCTTGTTTCTTTAGAGCATGAAGACCCAATTTTTGAGTATAAAAAGGTCCGTAATGAGCTGACCAAATTTGATAAAACTCTACAAGATAAGGAAGAGTGGATTATTTTTACAAAAAAAGACCTTGTAAAACAAGATAAAATTGAGAGTGTGTTATCCAAGCTTGACACTGACAAGAATCGTGTGTTTATTATCTCTGAATTTGATGAAGAAAGTATCAAAATACTACGTGACGAACTAACTAAACACCTTCGTGATCAAACGGCATAATCTCGAGCCTCGAGAATATGCTAAAATATCTTCTATGAATTCATACAAAACGACCGTTGGCATCGAAGTACATGCCGAACTGAAGACTAAAAGTAAAATGTTTTGTGGGTGTAAGAATGACCCACATGCTTCAGAGCCTAATACAAATATTTGTCCTGTCTGTATGGCACATCCAGGAACGCTTCCTGTAGTAAATAAGGAAGCAGTACATTTTCTTATGCAAGTGGGAACCGCTATTGGCGGGGAGTTAGCTGAGTACAGTGAGTTTGATAGAAAAAATTATTTTTACCCGGACATCCCAAAGGCATACCAAATTAGTCAGTACCAATTTCCGTTTGTCTCCGGAGGTGAGTTAGCCGGAGTTCAAATTACGCGTATTCACCTTGAGGAAGACACTGCTCGAAGTCAGCATGAAGAAGATGTAAGTCTAGTAGATTTTAACAGAGCAGGAGTTCCACTTATGGAACTGGTTACTGAGCCCGTCATACATGATCCTGAATCAGCAGGGAATTTTACTCGGGAGCTACAGTTGCTGTTACGGACATTAGGAGTTTCAGACGCAAATATGGAAAAAGGAGAGATGCGAGTAGAAGCAAATATTTCCGTCAGCAAGACAGATGAACTTGGAACAAAAGTTGAAGTAAAGAATTTAAACTCCTTTAAAGCAATGGAGTCCGCAATTGCATTTGAAGTAAAGCGGCATATAGAAGCCCTTGAAGCTGGAGGGGAGCTTGTGCAGGAAACTCGTGGCTGGGATGAGAATAGAAGTAAGACATTTAGCCAGAGAATCAAAGAATCAGCTGATGAATACAGGTATTTCCCAGATCCTGATTTACCAAAGTTCAAGAGGTCTGACATACCCGAGTTCTCGGACTCTCGACTAGCCGATATCTCGGCAGAAACCCCTGAAAGTAAGCGAAATTCGTACCGAGAACTCGGATTGCCTAATGATCAAATTGAAATAATTATTGCCGACTTGAAAAAAGATGTGTTTTTCCGAAATGCCTCTAATGATATATCAGAAAGGAAAATTATCACTAGCTTAGGCAATTACTTTACCTCAGACGTACTTGGTATTGTTGAGACAGAAAATCTCTCTTTGGAAACTGCCTCCTCTAAAATGTTTCGATTGTTGGTGAGTATGGTTGTTGCCGGAGAATTGACTTCTCGTGTAGCTAAAGACTTACTTAAAGAAGTAGTATTTGAAGGAAGCGACCCACAGAAAATAGCTAAAGAGAGAGGTTTATTGCAACAAAACTCAGAAGATGATCTTGTTCCTGTTGTTGAAAAAATATTGGCTGACAACCCGGAAGTTGTAGTAGAGTATAAAGCAGGGAAAGAAGCTTCATTAAAGTTCCTTATGGGACAAGCAATGAAAGCGACAAAGGGTTCTGCTAACCCAGGAGTGCTTATTGGACTTATTAAGAAACTCATTGGGTAGCATTCAAGAACAAGTCCACAAAACCAGTTCGCCACGAACTGGTTTTATTGTATACTTACCTCAATGAATTCTATTAGTATCGATGAAAAAAAGTACTCAAAGGCATCAGATATTGCTCGAGAACTCGGCTACACTGCAGATTATGTAGGTCAGCTCTGTAGAGCGGGGAAAGTAGATGCACAGCTTGTTGGACGAAGTTGGTATGTTAGTGAAGATTCTCTACGAGCACACAAAAAAACTCGATATCGAAATGATAAAAAAGCAACACATCGTTCAATATCACAATCTCTAAAAATAAAAGACGTAGATGCAGAAGATTCTTTCCAGGCGAACATATCTGTAGCGACAGAAGGGGCGCAACATGGGTATGCAGGTAAAAAATTCTACTCAAGAGCACCACAAAAGGTGAAGCATGATTATTTTGACGACAATAAAGAACTCATTCCAACTTCGCCTAATACAAAAGACAGTTCAGGTAAACTCTCAGTTTCATATGCCGACGCAAAAGCTGTGAAGGTCACATCAAATTCAAAGGAGTACGACTTTGACCCTACTCCACGTAAAGAGATACGTTTTTCAGGGCCACTTTCTATCTCAGAAGCAGATGAGGTGGTAGAAGAGGAGATACTTGAAGAAGTCCGGTCGAAAGATGTGCTTACTCAAAAAATTCAAGTACATGCTAAGGCTAAGAAAAAAACCTCTGCCCCAGCGCGTACTGATGACTCAAAAACAATAAAAGTACGACATCAACGAAAAGATATAAAAAAGAAACATAGAAAACTCCCTCTGGAGCACAATATTGATGGGGTTGTTGGTATGACTGCAGAACGTATCAGTGACCGTAATCCTGTAGGTGGAACATTAAAGGTGGCTGTGCCATCTGATCATGCTTCAGTTTCGAGGTTTGGAGCCTACGTAGTGACTGCATCAGTGTTAGTGTCAGTAATCTTGTCAGTATTTATTGTAGGTCTCGAGTCAGTAATTGAAGTGAGTGAAGCGACTATGGTCACATCATACTTCTTTGATCTCCAAACATTGCTTGCTGCAGTGTCAGAAGCCTGGTAATTATCCCCAAAAGATTATTCTTAGGTAAGGGGCGGGAAAATGTTTCGCTATACAATAATAGAGAAGATAAAACTCACATGTCTAAAAGTTTATTTGTCGGAGGTAAAGAATATGTACCAAGCGCTGAGTTGGCGAAGATTTTTGGATATACCTCTGATTATGTAAGTAGACTTGCGCGAGAAAAAAAAGTGATTGCAGCTTGTATTGATCGAAAATGGTTTATTGAAAAAGCTTCGCTAGAAACATTTGTACAACTATCAAATAACGAAAAAAATAACAGAAGGTTAGAGTTGAAAAAACAAAGAAAGGTTGAGCAAATGATGTATGCAACACAAAAGAAAAACAAGATCGCAAAAAAAAGATCATATACACACGTTGCGCTTGCGCAGTCCGTGGCGGTGCTTATGTGCGGTGTGTTTGTAGGGATGCTTGGATTTATAGTTTCTGGGAGCAATATGGATATGTCGATGTTGACTGAAGGTATGAAGAGTACTCGTGTGCAGATTGCGACTGCGGTATTACCTAGGACGGATGTTTTTGGCAATTTCTCACCATGGACGGCATTGGCTACAGTATTTGAATCAACACCACAGAATTCTGACGTTGCAGATCAATTAAAAACAGGCGCTCAGGAACAAAAAATAGATAATCCCTTTGCTGAATTTTCTGATGAGATAGACATTATATTCGAAGATGAAAACGGTACGGTCTTGCGGCCGGTATTTCGTGATGGTACATATGGTCCTTCTTATAGAATCTCTAGAGAAAACGTCCAATAAATACTCAGCTTTTATGTGAGTAATCCACAGTTGAACATTATCTGTCTTAAGACAAGTATAGTGCTCCAGTATACTTATAAGTATAAGTAATTGAACTAATATAAGTAAACAAGTATTAAATATGAAACTTTTACAAATCGATAATGCGTTTATGTTTTCGAGTGTTGCTGCAGTTGTTGCGTCAGCAGTGCTCATGATTTCATTTGTCGCATTTGAACCAACTGTAGGACGAGCCCAAACAAGTGAATTTACTGTTTCTCAAGTAATTACGGGAGAAATTTCTTTTAGTACTCCAGCATCTGACGTCACACTTGCTCCTGCAATTGCAGGACTTACTGGAGGT
>CAZQWL010000011.1:0-7870 GCA_964597225.1 uncultured Candidatus Saccharibacteria bacterium
AACATCAATATATTAGCATATGAAAATTATTTGTCAATAGCTGTACAAGTAAAATGTGATTTTGTCTATATATTGTTATAATAAGGGAGTATTTATGACGTTAGAGCAAAAAATAGAAGGGTTGCTGTTTTATAAGGCTGCGCCGGTGAAACTGACACAATTACAGAAGATTTTCGAGGTGTCTGAAGGAGAAGTGAGCTCCACCCTGAAGGCGCTCAAAGAGCGCCTTCAGGGTGGAGCAGTGCGCGTATCACTGACAGAAACCGAGGTTCAACTCGTAACCGCTCCAGAACTCGATGACTTAATCGAATCAGTCCGTAAAGATGAACTCAAGCGTGACATTGGGAAAGCTGGCGCTGAAACGCTTGCTATTGTATTGTACAAGGGCCCAATTAGCCGGGTTGAGATTGACCGTATCCGGGGGGTTAATTCTGCATTTATTTTACGCAATCTTATGGTACGCGGACTCGTAGAACGTGGAACTGAAGGAAAAAGTCACACCTTCGCCATTACGCCAACACTTCTTTCACATTTGGGACTAACACATAAAACTGAGCTCAATAACTACGCAATGGTGCTTGATCAACTAGAGAAATTTGAACAAGAACAAGCAGATACCGAAAATTCATAATAAATTATGGCAACTGAAACAGAACTCGAAAACATACATACCGGAAACTCCGACCAGAACTCGGAAGATTTTTCAATGGAAGGTTCTTCCGTATTAGAGCCAATGCCAGTGCGAGAAAAAATACCGGTAGTACAACAGCTCACACTCTTGGGGGCAATTCTGTTACTTTTGCTTGGAGGCACCTTTACGCCAAAAATAATCAGCTTCTTCAAAGATAATTCAGACATAGCTCCTGCTGCACCCGCATATTCACACACCCAAGAGAAAAATTCACAAAATACGAATGACACTGAAATAAAACCTTTTAGTGAAATACAAATTATCGGGAAGTCTGCCTACGTATGGGATATACAAGAACAACGAGCACTCTATAAAAAAGAAGCCTCCACACAACGGCCACTTGCTTCAATAACCAAGCTCATGACCGCTCTAGTAGCACACGAGCTCTTAAGTGAAACATCGCGCGTTACCATCGTCGACCAAGCAATACGACAAGATGGTGACAGTGGACTACGAGCAGGCGAGGCATTCAATAGAGCAACACTCTCTGATTTAGTACTTATGTCCTCATCAAACGACGGAGCCTACGCAATGGCAGTTGCTGCTGGAGGTCTCCTTCAGAAGAAGGACGCCGCAAGTGCTTTTGTACATGCCATGAACATTCGTGCTGAAGAGCTTGCTCTGCATGATACGTACTTCAAAAACCCAACAGGTTTAGACCTGTCTGAAGGAGAAGGAGGGGCATATGGGACTGCTAAAGACATTGCGTTTCTAATGGAGCATATTGTAGTCAATACACCTGACATTCTTGCCTCAACTCAAGATAATCAAGCACGAGTATATAGCAACGACGGCACCTATCATGATGCATCAAACACCAACTACTACATAAATGAAATCCCTGGCTTGATTGGCTCCAAAACAGGGTACACAGACCTTGCTGGAGGCAACCTCGTTATCGCGTTTGATGCAGGACTCAACAGACCAGTCATTATCTCAGTACTCGGGTCGACCCGACATGAACGATTCACCGATGTCCTCACACTTGTCAAAGAAGTACAAAAATACGTAGCACAATAATTATCATGGATCCTATTATCAAAATCTTACTACCTGCTGCACTAGCTTTTATCATTGGTATTGCTATCACTCCGCTTATTACACACTACCTCTACAAATACAAAGTGTGGAAGAAAACAGGAGGGAAGAAGACCCTTGGGGGGAAAGTAGCTGTTGAGTTTAACCGTCTGAAAGCAGACGGCGAAACGAAAACACCGCGAATGGGTGGTATCGTCATATGGGGGAGCGTCCTTCTTACCGTATCTCTCCTGGCAATACTCGGAACACTATTTGATAATTCATTTTTTGCAGAATTGGACTTTTTCAGTCGTGAACAAACATGGATACCTATTACAACACTCATTCTCGGTGCTGCGTTTGGATTTCTTAACGACTTCTACGACGTAACACACAGAAGAGATGGGGTACGTCTACGGGTGCGTATCGTTCTTATTTCTATTCTGTCTGGAGCTATTGGCTGGTGGTTCTATAGCAAACTAGGTGTAGACAGTATCGGTATTCCGTTTGATGGTGCACTATACGTTGGATGGCTTATTATTCCATTCTTTATCATTCTTACCAACGCACTCTACGCCAGTGGAGTCATTGATGGTATTGATGGTCTGTCTGGAGGAGTGTTTGCATCTATTTTTATATCATACGCAGGAGTAGCGGTAATTCAATCTCAATTCGATATTGCAGCGTTGTGTGCCACCATCGCAGGAGCAGTACTTGCGTTTTTGTGGTTTAACATCCCACCTGCACGCTTCTGGATGACTGAAACAGGAAGCATGGCCCTGACACTCACCTTGGCGGTGATTGTACTCATGACAGACAGTCTTGGTGATGGGCATGGTGTCTCTCTTTTGTTTATTATTGGACTTCCACTTGCAGCGACGGTTGCATCCAATGTGTTACAAATACTCTATCGAAAAACAACGGGGAAGAAACTATTCCGTATTGCACCACTTCATCATCACTTTGAAGCAATTGGATGGCCGTCACACAAGGTGACTATGCGGTATTGGATTATTAGTATAATTTGTGCGATTTTGGGTATCATATTTGCCGCTATCGTATAGCCGACTATTTTATGCATAAAAGTGTCGACCGAACGCTCTTGATTATCATTCTCATCTTAGTGACGATTGGTTTTTTCATATTCTCATCTGCTTCACTCGGGTTACTTGCTCGCGAAGGTGCACGCTTTTCTTCAGTGGCTTTTAGTCAGATTGTGTTTGGTATCATTGGAGGAGGAATTGGCATGTTTCTTACTAGCCAAATTTACTATCGCAATTACAGAAAATACGCATTTTATATTTTTCTTGCCACATGCATTCTTACACTTGCGGTGTTTATTCCAGGATTAGGATTAAGTCATGGTGGGGCAACACGTTGGATTGGAATTGCGGGATTTTCCTTGCAACCAGCTGAACTTTTGAAAATTGGTTTTATCATCTACATGGCTACATGGCTCTCGGGTGTACAAAAGCAGATACACCTTTTTAAACAGGGTACATTACCGTTCATTGGAATTGTTGCAATTATGGGAGGTATACTACTCCGACAGCCAGATACAGACACCTTCTTACTAATAGGTAGTGCTGGAGTAGCTATGTTTGTCACCGCAGGTGGACGATGGCGTGATGTAGGGCTTATGTTTTTAAGTGCGGTCATCCTACTTGCTGTTTTGGCATTTAACAGGCCATATATCATGGACAGATTTACTACCTTTCTCAATCCTTTGGACGACCCTCAAGGGAAAAGTTATCAGATACAACAATCACTTATTGCAATTGGCTCGGGAGGATTTGCAGGTAGAGGATTTGGGCAAAGTATTCAAAAATTCGAATATCTCCCAGAGCCTATTGGAGACTCAATTTTTGCAGTTTATTCAGAGGAATTTGGATTCCTTGGGAGCACTTTTCTCATTATGCTTTTTTCCTTTTTTACCTTCCGTGGGTACCGTATTGCTTCGCATGCAAAAGATCTTTTTGGAATGCTTCTTGTTGTAGGATTTATGACACTTATTATCATGCAGGCATTTCTTAATATCGCAGCCATGCTTTCACTTGCACCGTTAATGGGGCTACCATTGCCGTTTGTATCGCACGGTGGGACCGCGTTACTCACGACTCTTACTGCAGTAGGGATTGTTCTTAATGTTTCCAGACACCAAAAGAAAATTATCTAAATCTAGTGCATGATATAATTTGTCTAAATATATGAAACGTATTGTTCTTGTTGGAGGAGGCACAGGAGGCCATTTTTACCCGCTTATGGCGGTCGCTGAACGATTAAACGACCAAGCGTCCTCAGAAGAAACACTTAAGCTCTACTATATGGGCCCAGACCCGTACAACCAGAAAGAACTCACTGTCAACAATATTACATTTGTAAAAATTCCAAGTGGAAAACGCAGGAAGTATTTCTCAGTGTTAAATTTCTTTGATTTATTCAAAGTGTTCTTTGGGTCGTTCTTTGCAATTGCAAAGCTTTACAAAATCTACCCTGATGCTGTCTTTAGTAAAGGTGGATACACAAGTGTGCCGGTGGTGCTTGCTGCCGCTATTTTACGTATCCCCATCATGGTTCATGAGTCCGACACAAGGCCAGGAAGTGCCAACAAACTCGGTGGAAAATTTGCCCGCTACATTGCCATTGGTTTTGATGATACTGCAAAATTCTTTCCCAAGAAAAAAACAGCACTAACGGGCATCCCTTTAAGGAAAACATTTCTCGAAGTGTCCACAGACCCAATAAGTCAACTCGGACTACCATCTGAAAAGCCCTTACTGTTTGTTACTGGTGGCTCATTAGGAGCACAACGTATCAATAGACTCATACTCGAGTCACTAGATGACTTGTTACCAAACTATACCATCCTACATCAAACAGGTATCAATAATGAAGAACGTGTCCGACAAACTTCTGCAGAGCTTATCACTGATACAACACTCCTGACTCGTTACTTTGTAAAAGGAAGTTTAACAGGAAAAGAAATGCACCTTGCGCAAAGTGCTGCAAGTCTCATTATTTCCCGTGCAGGGACAGGTACTATTTTTGAAATAGCTCAAAAGGGAAAACCTTCAATCCTTATTCCTATCCCTGAAGACGTAAGTCATGACCAACATACTAATGCATACGCCTATGCCCGAAGTGGTGCCGCATCAGTACTTGAGGAAGGAAATCTTACTGATGGTTTGCTAAGCTCAGAAATAAACCGTATTATGAGCAACCAGCAAACATACGACACTATGAGCACTTCCGCTAGAGCGTTTGCACAAGGCGATGCTGCAGAAACCATTGCCACTACATTATTAGGTATTACTCAGGAACACGAATAAATAATTCAGATATGAAAAAGATAGTTACCCGATTCGCCCCATCACCAACAGGTTTTATGCATATTGGGGGTGTGCGTACAGCACTTTTCGCATACTTATATGCCAAAAAAGGAGAAGGGGAATTTATTTTACGCATAGAAGATACCGATAAATCGCGTGAAGTGGATGGTTCAATTGAACACATCAAAGAATCACTACAGTGGTTGGGTATGGACTGGAAGTACGGACCAGACAAAGCTGGGCCATTCGGCTCTTGCCTGCAGTCTGACCGTCTGGACATCTATAAAAAATATGCACAAAAACTCATCGACAAGGGTCTTGCATACCCTGATCCATACACCAAAGAAGAATTGAATGCTTTTCGAGATCAGGCAAAAGAAGCAAAGCGGGCCTTTCTTTATCGCGACCACCGCCCAGAAATATTTGAAGATTGGGACGGTACCAAACCACTTCGATTTAAAGTAACTGATGTTAAACGACACCATTGGCATGATGAAGTGCGTGGGGATCTAGAAGCAGGTGAGGAAATGCTCGACGATGTTATTATCATCAAAGCCGATGGATACCCAACATACAACTTTGCACACATCATAGACGATACAGAGATGGGAGTAACTCACGTCATGCGCGGCGAAGAGTTTATTGCAAGCACGCCGAAGTTCCTAAGTTTGTATGATGCACTGGAGATTCCGTATCCTGTTTTTGTAACCATGCCTCCCATCATGGCAGCAGATGGCAAGAAAAAACTTGGCAAAAGAGATGGAGCAAAGGATATTTTAGAGTACAAAAAAGAAGGATATCTCCCAGAGGCAATGGTCAATTTTCTTGCGCTTATAGGATGGAACCCAGGAACAGAGCAAGAGCTATTCTCTATGGAAGAACTTATTGATGCATTCACCCTTGATAAAATACAACGCTCAGGAGGTGCCTTTAATGAAGAGAAACTACTTTGGATGAACAAAGAGTATCTACAAAAACTCCCTGCAGATGAATTTGCAAAACTGGTGATACAAACACTCCCAGAAGAAACAAAAAATCTGCCAAACTATTCTGAAGAAACGGCTATAAAACTTGCACCAACCATCCAAGAGCGTATACACCTTACAAAAGAAATTACTAATTTGGCTTTAGCAGGGGAGTATAACTTTGCATTTACCACACCCGAGGTACCAGCAGAAATGATTAAATGGAAGAAAGACAAAAAAGCCTCTGACGCTATACCTCGATTGCAAAAAGCATTAGAATTGCTACAAAACGCAGACTTCGCCTCAGCAGACACCATCAAGGAGGCAGTGTGGAGCTACGCAGAAGAAGTAGGTCGAGGAGACCTGCTTTGGCCTCTGCGCGTATCACTCACAGGAATGGAGCGTTCCCCAGACCCCTTCACTGTTGCATATATTATAGGAAAAGACGAAACACTTTTACGCCTGAATAACTCAATCCAGACACTTTAGCTCTATAAACACACAGTAAGACTGCGACAGACTTGCTAGAGTCTTATTGTGATAAACTATAGATACAACCTATGTACATACGTAACTTTTCAGCTTTTTTATTGGGTGTGTTGATTATTCCGATCTTTAGTATTGGAACTGGTTTCGCTATGGCACAAAGTGAGGTACAACGGCTTCAGACTGAAATTGAAGAACGAAATAATCGTTTATCTTCCATTGAAGAAGAAATTAAAAAATATGAATCTGCCTTGCAGGAAGTAGGTGCCGAAAAAAACACGCTCCAAAGCACAATCAATCGACTTAATCTTGAACGAAAAAAAGTACTCGCCGACATCAAATATACAGAAAATAAAATTAATGCCACAGATCTTACTATTAATAAACTTAGTTTTGAAATTAAAAAGACTGAAGAAAAAATTAAAGAAAATAAAGAGGCAATTGCTGCTATTTTACGTACATTTGATCGTGCTGATAATGAATCTTTTGTTGAAATTTTTCTCCGTCAGGAAAATATCTCACAATTCTGGAATGAATTTGAGGAACTAGAGAAGGTAAAAAATACTATCGTTGAGAAAATCATCACACTTGATGACTCAAAAGATACACTCGAATCAAAACGTGAACAAAATACTACCCAGCGAAATAGTTTAGTAAACCTCAAAGACCAATACGACGACCAGCAGAGTGTACTTGCTAATAACCGTGCAAACAAATCCACATTACTTTCAGCAACTAAAAATGAAGAAGCAAGCTTCCAGACACTTTTAAGTCAAAAAAAACACGCACGAGATCAGCTCCTTGCAGAAGTGCGTGACATTGAATCGCAAATTCAATTTATCCTTGACCCTAATACTATCCCTAAGAAGGGGACTGCGGTGTTTATCTGGCCACTGGCTAACCCATACATTACCCAGTACTTTGGATATACAAAATTTGCACTTTCTGGAGCGTACGGAGGAAGTAAGCACAATGGTATGGACTTAGGCGCACCAACAGGAACCAAACTCAAAGCACCCCTTACTGGTACGGTGCGTTCAGTAGGGAACACTGATCTTGTCCCTGGGTGTTACTCATGGGGTAAATGGTTACTTATCGACCACCCAAATGGACTTTCTTCTATGTACGCTCATTTAAGTCATATTTCGGTAGTACCTGGACAAAAGGTGAGTACTGGAGAAATTGTAGGCTACGTCGGGAATACCGGCTACTCTACAGGCCCTCACCTGCACTACACTGTGTATGTAAGTGACGGAGTACAAGTAAAGCAATTTAACCAGTTTAAGAAGGTGACTGGTTGTGGGGCAGCGTTATCACCCTTTGCAGGTATCGATGCATACCTTGACCCTCTAGATTATTTACCTCCATTATAATATATAGTT
>CAZQWL010000011.1:7970-11509 GCA_964597225.1 uncultured Candidatus Saccharibacteria bacterium
TTATAATATATAGTTTGTTCGCACAATACTTATATAACAGGGAAGCTTGAACAGTTGGGGAGAGGTGTTTTGGGTGGTAGAAAGAGGTACTAATGTACCTCTTTCTACATTTTTTGAAACAAGACTAAAATGTAAAATTTCATCTAGTTGAAAAATTGTCAGAAAAAGGCTTCTTGAATTAATTTGCAAATTAAATTTTATTTTATAAATTATTTACATTTATTGTAGGTACTGTAGTACCTCTTTTTTCTTATTTAAACGCATCAGTTTTGACCACAAATTTAATTACGTTCGAGGACTGTTTTAAAGGTACCGTAGTACCTCTCCATTTCTGATAAAAACCCTCAGAGGGCCTCTGTGGCTCCTGGAGTGTTTATAGAGGTATGTTGGTACCTCTATGTAGACAATGAAAGCCTTAGAGGCTCAGACTGATAGCTTAGGTTATCATAATAGTAACTATAATCATGTGAAATGGCGAAATATACAAAACTAGTGAAATGAGTAAATTAGGATATTTTATAAGAGGTACTACGGTACCTCTTATAACAGTTTAAAACCTTATGTTTATGGAGTGGATAAACAGCATTGCATATACCTATATATACAAGTATATTATATAAGTAACTGAGTATTAGAGATATTATACTCAGTTACTAGAAGGGTGGGAAGTAAGACTTTAGACTATCTTCCCCAGGCTGCACTATTGAACTGAGTTACAATTACTAGAGTGCATCTCCCTTTTATAATTACACTATGTCGAAAACAAAACACAACAACCAACTCCCTCTACTTGATGATTTTCTTTTGCATATTCAAGCAAATAATTATTCTCCTGAAACTTTATATAATTATGAACGTGATTTAGAAACATTTGCATGTTTTTTAAAGAACGAATTAAGCTCTCTCCCCTTCCATAAGATGACCAAAAAAACTATCGAGCAGTTTAAAGCGTATTTAAACTCTGACGATAGGAAAACTGCTTCAGGAGCCAAGTCACAAAAGCGTCTAAGTGGCGGTTCAATCAATCGTACTCTGACATCTCTGCGTAGATACCTCAATTACCTTATAGACATGGATCACGACGTTCCTGTAGTCCCTCAGTCCATCAAGTTAGTACGAATGGGAAAGAAGCATGGGCAGGTTGCCAAAATGGACGACCTTATCCACTTAATCGAGTCCCCCATGAAGTACGAGAAAAATAAAGTTATTGCACTACGTAATCGAGCTATGCTTGAAACCCTATTTGCCAGTGGTATGCGTATCTCAGAACTCATCAGTCTTAAAAGAATTCAACTAGATGCTTCTGGAAAAATTTTTATTGAAGGTAAAGGAAAGAAACAGCGTTTTATTTATCTCACCCCACGAGCACAAAGTCATATACATGCATATCTGAAGACTCGTAGTGACGACTCCCCTTTCTTATTTATACCCAAGAGAGGACTCAATGCATCTGACAAGAATAAACATATCTCCCCCAACTACCTCCAAATGAAAATTAAATGGTATCGCGGTCTACTTGGTATCAATATCCCAACCAGCGCTCACTCACTACGTCATGGTTTTGCGACATATCTTGCTGAGCAAGGAGCTAACCCAGCTGCTTTGCAGGTACTTCTCGGGCATGAATCACTTGAGACCACCACACGGTATGTTCATGCTTCAGATAAATATGCGGAAGACACACATCATAAGTTTCACCCTCTAAAGAAATAGTATGACAAACTTTTGGACTCCTCAAAAAATAAAGAAAGGGTTTGAACAGTTTAAAAACACCCACGGAAGGCTACCAAGAGCATTTGAAATTGACGCACTAGAGTACCTGCCATCTGCTCGCTACATCCAAAAACGATTTGGTGGACTTGCATATCTCCGTACTGAACTTGGGTACCAACAAACCCATTTCGGGAAAGGAGAATTTAGAAGTGCAATAGCAACAAATGCTGGACTGAGAAACAAAGAAATGAAGCAAGAGTTAGAGAGATATTTGGTTCAATATTTCTCTGTAGGGAAAATACAGAAAGAAAAACACTTCTATGCAAATTATCGTGTTGATTTTTACATCAACACAGACACAACAAGCTTTGGAATTGATATTTTTTATGCAAAAAATATCAAGACACTGCAAGGTAGTGTAAATATCAAAATGAAGAAGTATCAATACTTTCCTGACCCACTGTATCTTACGGTAGCCAATACTGAGATTTCTCAGCAATCGTTGGATATATACAACTCAAGAAAGAAAATATCGTTTCCTGAAAACATACACTTAGTTACCCTAGAAAGCCTACATACTACACTTAAGAGTATGGGTAACTAGCTTCTCATTTTTATTAAAAATAAACTCCCCTTTAAATTTTTTCTCATCTAACAATAATGGTAACCAATACTGATCATCTTCCCACATTTCACGATATGGAATATCTTCAACAGCAAACCACTGAGGTTTCATTTCTTCGGTTTCTGTCAGTACACCACGGTATCTACTTGTACTATAAATATGTACCTCATGTATTTTGTCTACATACACAAAATCCAAAACTCCATATTTATCTTCTGGAGTGAGGTGTACTTGCAATCCAGATTCTTCAAAAACCTCACGTTCTGCAGCTGTTTTAATCGACTCATCTGTTTCTAATTTTCCTCCAAAACCATTCCACTTTCCTTCTCCAAAACCACTCTTTTTCATACCTAACAACAAACGGGTATTCTCTCGAATAAAACAAAGTGTTAAAATATTTTTCATATTATTCTTGTATAAATTGACCTTCTAACAGCATTGAAATATGTTTGTCGTAGCTTTCTTTGTGTTCAGTAAGAAATACATTTCTACCACCTCCCCTACTAAGGATAGCTTCAATTGCAGTATGTTTCATTAGGTACTCGCCGAATTTTTCTGGAATAATTTCAGCCTGACTAAATATTTGTATTTTTTCACCATACGATTCGCGGAGTTTTTCTGTAAGTAAGGTGTAGTGGGTGCATCCGAGAATTAAACCATCCACTTCCCTACCATTGAGGAGCCGTTCATCTATTAACGCTTGAGCGATTGCGTTTGCCCCTGCAATATTCCCTGCTTCAAGCAATGGCACGAGCTCTGGCGTGGCAACCGCTTCGATTTTTGTATTTATCTCATTACGCTTACCTAACTCTAAGTGATATTTTCCTGAACTTACCGTTCTTTGTGTAGCAAACATAAGCACCTTCTTACACTCCCCTTCTATAACTTCCTCAATAACGGGGATAATCACTCCAAGAATTTTTCTGTCTGAGTATTCTTTAGGGAGAAATTCATCTTGAAGCCGTCGCAAAGTCTCTGCTGATGCAGTATTACAAGCAATAATCACTAATGAACAATTTTGTTCAAATAAGTGCTTGACTCCCGCCTTCGTCAGTTCATATATCTCATTCTCAGACCTGTCACCATATGGTAAGTTCTTAGTATCGCCATAATATTCATAATCATACGCAGGCAATACCTTTACGACTGCTTTTAAAATAAGCAGCCCACCTAACCCCGAATCAAAAAATCCAATTTTCAT
>CAZQWL010000011.1:11609-13777 GCA_964597225.1 uncultured Candidatus Saccharibacteria bacterium
AAAAATTCATCTATCCTGGTTAGGTCGTCTATTTCTTTGTTGTAGTGATGTCTTTTTTCCATACTGGGTTGTGGGTGTTAATACTTTCGAATCACTCCAGTGACGATTGCGGCTATGCGCATGCCGTACTCTGGATGTATGTCTTTGTAGTTTTTGTTTGCAGGTTGTAGCCACACTTTCTTTCCATCAGTTTTGAAATACTTAAGTGTCCAGCCGTCGTCTACTTCTGCAATAACAATGTCTCCATCTTTAGCTGTCTGTGAGCGTTCTGCGATAACCATGTCTCCTTCGTCGATATGTGCCTCAATCATAGAGTCTCCTTTTACTTCAAGGATAAACGTCTTTTCTTTCTTTGGTACAAGGTATTCTTCGATACTCAAGGTGTCGAGCATTTGAGAATCCGCAGTACTTGGAATACCAGCTTCTACAAGACCTAGTATCGGGATTTCTCCTGCACCTAATGCAGGGATAATTTTGCCTTGAGCATCCTTTAGAAGAACTCCGGCGTCTATAAGCTTATGGACCAATTTTGAAACAGCATTTTTAGACTTAAATCCTACAAGGTCCATAATTTCCGCATAGCTTGGCATGCGTTTATTTCGGTTATAGAAGTCAAATATTTTATCTTGGTGAGTCATGTTTTTATAATAACCTACGCTCGGCTTAGAAATGACATCTTAAGCGGACTAAGGATTGAACGGACTCGTTCTTCTTTGCGAATCTGCTGTAGAAGTGACTTGTGTCGACGTGCTTCTCTTTTGTAGTCTGAATGCTGGACAATCTTGCAGTCGATGATGCCATTTAGATTTTGGATTTCCTTGTTAAGTGCTTTTAGGTATTGTTTTTTACTCATATTTCAGCTGTTAGCTATTAGTTGTTAGCAGTTAGCAACACTTGGTGTTTCTCCCTGATTAAATACAGTATAGGTGAACGTTCGTTCACCGTCAAGTAAATATTCTTGTGGATAGTGAAATAACCTTATTCTTCGGCAATTTACATAAATCTACTCATCACTTTTACATTCAGGTCAATAGTTACAGTGCGAACTTGATAGAGAATTATTCTTTAGTAACTTGGTAAATTGCGTTCACTGCAATGGATGCAACAACTCCTATAATAAAAGTCCATTCAATTGACATAAAGAACGTCAAGCAAACCATAAGTAGCAATGCACATACTCGGCCTATATGCGATGCTATTTCTTTCATGACAGTAAACTCATCGACATACCTTCCCTGCTCCCCTGACATATCATAAAGGATTGCACTATACGGCGTCTTGAGGAATATTTTAGTGATGTTGTGATACAGACCAACAAAGAATATCTGACCAGCTGAGACTACAAATATCTTTAACACCCAGCCTACCGCATAGAACATACTCCCTCGTTTGAGTGTCTGAATTTTGTTATTACCTTTTCCGTCTATATGCTTCCCAACAAAAAGTTGTATGATTATAGTCATCGCCACAATAACTGTTGAAAGTGCACCAATGCTCAGCACATCCCCTTCGAGGACTGTATACAGAAAAATTGGCCACGCAATGAGACTTACAATCACTTCTGCGCCGCTGGCAATCTCGCCAATAAGTACTGGTCTAAACTTGGGAGAAAATAGTTGTTGTACAGTTTCTTTATACGTCCAAGTAAACTTTTCTTCCACAGCAGGGACAAAGAGGTAGGAAACCCCTGAGAGTGCTAGTAGTACGATACCGATTGCAAATAATATCTCGTACCCATTGTTTTGCACGATATACCCTGCAAGTATTGGTCCGAGCATCCCCATGAAGGCAATGGTTGCAAACATAAGTGATACATCACGCCCTCGCTCTCCACCTTGTGTAAAGGCAGTAAAGTCTACGTGGTATGGCACCCAGTGAAAAATGCGGTATCCCACCATCAAAATAACCAACGGACCAAGCAAGTACCAAATGTTTACATCAGTTGCAAAATAAAGTACTACGAACTGGGCTACTGAAAATAGTGCACCAAGAGTCAAAGCCTTGCTAAAACCAATTTTATTGGTAATAGTCATGCCAGGGATAAGGAGCAACACATACCCCAGTGAGACAGCGGCATACATCAGTCCAACTGCCCAAAATTGAAAGTTAGTTACTTCATATATAAAAATAGGGACAAACATTGCAAGCATTGCAGTGGCAAGACCTTG
>CAZQWL010000012.1:0-3042 GCA_964597225.1 uncultured Candidatus Saccharibacteria bacterium
GATATTGACTAATAGTTAGTATACGAAATACACAACAAAAGCCCCATCTGGGGCTTTTGTTGTGTTTGGACACACATTGACAAAAAGTCAAGATAGTGTATTATAACGGTAATGAAAAAACACTTGAAAGATTACTTCATTCCACATGAAGGTAATAAATACAAGCCACATAGTCTCCAAAAAGCTGCAATGACCGGCATGGTTGCAATGGTTCTTCTGTCGTTTACACTTGCTAATGTACAATCGTTTCTTTGGATTGCTTCTGACTGGATGGTTTCTACAGTGTTACCAGGTGTTATAGTCGATTTGACCAATACAGAACGCGCAGGACAAACACTTGGTCAGCTACAGCGTAACGCTACTTTGGATGCCGCTGCACGCATGAAAGCTCAACACATGGCGGAAAAGGAATATTTTGCGCACTTTAGCCCAAATGGTGTATCTCCATGGCATTGGTTTGCTCAGTCAGGATACAATTTCGTTCATGCAGGAGAAAACCTTGCAATTCACTTTACTGACTCAGGTGAGGTGGTAGACGCATGGATGAAGTCACCAACACACCGTGCTAATATCGTAAATGGTAACTATACTGAAATCGGTGTTGGGACTGCAGAAGGTACGTTTGAAGGATATAAAACTGTATATGTTGTGCAGTTATTTGGTACACCCGCTGCACAGCCTGTGGTTGCTGGGGAGGTAATAGCAGTAGCACAAGCAGCCAAAGTGCCGACATCAGATCCAGTTGTTGTGCCACCTGTTGCAGAGGTCGTACCCCCAGTAGTAGAGTCAGCAGTCGTTGAGGTTCCTGAGACCACTGAGGTACTCGCCGAAGCAGTTGAAATTACTGAAGAAGTTATCATTGTGAAAGCAGACCCTGTTCCAGTTACTCTTCTAGAAGAAGAAAATACACAAACCGAAGAAGATGTTATAGAAATAACTCAAATTGCTGAGCTTGTCGATCCAACAGATCCACTTTTCTCTGACTTTATGTCGACATCAACAGGTGCTATTCCTGCCACTATCGATACCGATCAAATGAAACAACGGGTGGATACTACTCCATACTTCTTGAAACTACTAACACAGCCCACTGTTGCTCTACAGATTATGTATGTTGCCATAGGCCTATTTGTTCTCATATCATTACTGCTTTCAATTGGTATTGAGATACGTCGACAACATCCTGTTCAAATTGCATACAGTATGGCACTACTTTTACTTATGTTTGGATTATTTAAAATCCATGAAGTACTCAGTGTTGGAGTGGTGATTGTCTAGCTTACTAATTACTGCAAAATACCCTAAATAAAACACCTCCTTAAGGAGGTGTTTTATTTAGGGTATAATGGATACATGAATACAGAATTATCAGTTAAAGAAGTGGCACGCCCTCATAGCATTTCATCGGGACCTTCATCAAAACTACCGCTCTACCAAAGTTCACCCTCTGCGGGCTTTCCAGCTCCAGGAGATGATCAGGTGGAGCGAGTATTGGATATAAACGACTTGGTAGTTAAGAATCCGGCCTCTACGTTCTTCGTTCGTGTAGAAGGTGACTCCATGATTGGTGCAGGTATTTTCTCAGGTGATGTGCTCGTTATCGACCGTTCAAAAGAAGTAAAAGATGGAGTTATTGTCGTGGCTGCCATAAATGGAGAGATGGTAGTAAAGCGTTTAGTTATTGAAAGTAAGGGGTCCAACCCCTTACTTGTGTCTGAAAATGATGAGTATAGTCCGATTGAAGTGGGCGAGGATGAGGACTGTACTATTTGGGGAACTGTCGTTGGTAGCGTACGACAGTTTAATTAACACAGGAGTCGTTCAACGACTCCTGTGAAAGATTAGTAGTTTTCATTCGTCATAACATATATGCATATACTTATTCGAACTTTTATAGTACTGATTATGGTGATGGTCTTTGGCGTGGCTGAAGTGCAGGCTCGTTCGTATAGTCCAGAGGTGGCTGGCTGGCTTCCGTGGTGGTCTGATACAGCGGGGATTGAGGATGTGGAAGACAATATGCGAGATATTGATATTCTCTATCCATTTATATACGAAGTGACCGCTGATGGAAAACTTGTTGATAAAGCAAATATAGAAGAGCGACAATGGAAGAATTTATTTAAAAAAGCCCGGAAGAAACGTGTAGATATTATCCCTACAGTAATGTGGTTTAATGGCGACCAGATACATGAAATCCTCAGCGACAAAAAGAAGCGAAAGAAGCATATTGAGGCAATTGTCGACATGGTGGACGACGGACGATTTGACGGAGTGAATATTGACTACGAAGACAAAAATGCAGCGACTATTGATTACTTTTCAGACTTTCTAGAAGAACTTAAGGATGAGCTTGGTCGCGATACGCTTACCTGTACCATTGAAGCACGGACACCTCCTGACTCGCGGTGGAAGGAAATTCCGAAGGTGATTACATGGGCAAACGACTATGAAGAAATGAATAAACACTGTGATTGGGTAGAAATAATGGCGTATGACCAGCAACGAGCTGACCTTAAGCTCAACAAAGAGCGACGTGGTGTACCGTATATGCCTGTGGCAGACGTAGATTGGGTAGATAAGGTGATTGACTATGCACTTGAGGACATTGACGCTGATAAAATTATGCTTGGAGTACCAACCTACGGACGAGCATGGGATGTGCAGGTGTCACCAGATTGGTATCGTGACTATAAAAGAGTTTCTGCCATCAATCACACCAGTGTGCTTGATGTGATTAAACGATATGACTTAGAGGTAGGAAGGACAGAAGGAGGAGAAGCTGCAGTGAGTTATTTTCCAGAGAGTTCTATCTACAAGGTATTTAATGTGCTTGATGCACCCAAAGGCACTCCCAAAGGCTTCGAGGCGGCCGCAAAGGCCCTTATGGTCGCAAACTACACAGGCTTAGAGATACCAGTTAGGTTTATTACATGGAGTGACGCGGAAGCTATTGAAGATAAATTAAAACTCGCTAAGAAATATGACTTACGCGGTATAGCCGTATTTAAGTTTGACGGAGAGGAGGATGAGGATATGTGG
>CAZQWL010000012.1:3142-8243 GCA_964597225.1 uncultured Candidatus Saccharibacteria bacterium
CAGATTGGATTACTTGATTGCAACAACTTTTTTGTCTCGTGTGAGAGGCTTTTTCGGCCTGATTTGGAAGGGAGGGCTGTGGCTGTGCTGTCTTCCAATGATGGGTGTGTAGTAGCGCGTTCGCAGGAGGTGAAGGATTTGGGTATTGCAATGGGGGTGCCTTATTTTCAAGTGAAGGATATATGTGATAGAGAGAAAGTTGTGCTTTTCTCTGGGAATCTTACCTTATATAGAGACATCTCGTCACGTGTGATGCAGGTTCTTGCTGATGAGGTGGGGAAGTGTGAGATCTACTCCATCGACGAGGCTTTTTTTACCCTACCAGATGATGTCTCTATACAAAGAGTAGAAGAAATACGCGACGCAGTAATAAAGAAGGTTGGTATTCCTGTGTCGGTGGGTGTGGCAAGTACCAAGACTCTAGCCAAACAAGCCAGCACCATAGGTAAGCAAGGAGTCGGTTTTTACATATTAGAAAGTGACGACTGGAATGAACGAGCAAAAGAAGCAAAGTGCGGAGGTGTGTGGGGGTTAGGTAGACAGACAGTAACGAAGCTAAGCGAGCTGGGTATTAAGACAGTCAGCGACTTCATGTGTATGCCACTACCAGAGATACGTAGACACTTCGGAATATCAACCGAGCGAATATATTCCGAGCTGCACGGGACGTCGGTCTTTACGGTGGGTAGTAATAGTTCATCAATACGTAAGAGTCTGGCAAGTACTGGATCGTTTGCAAAGACTACTACGGACATCGTCGACCTAGAAAGTGCAGTGGCAAAGCATGTCACAAGCATCTCCCAGAAGCTTCGAGAGAGAAAGATGCTCTGCACACGAATGAATGTGCAGATACAGACCGACCGATATGGAGACTTCTTTATGCAGGGCCATTCAGCAGAAGTCATTCTTACTGAGCCATCGGCAGATACACAAGTACTACTCAAGCAAGCTCTGAAAGAAGTGCAACGGATGTATCAAAGCAATGTGCCATACAAAAAAGCAGGAGTGTCTGTGTCATCTCTTATGCCTGAGTCGTATGTCACACATGACCTCTTTACAGAAAAGAAAGATGCAAAAGACAGCGGAAATATAGACGAGGTAACCGACACGATTAATAAAAAATTTGGTATGGGGATGATACGCTCAGCGGCTATTCTCGACACACGTGCGCGAAGCAAGGTAGAGCGACGTTCGCCATCCTATACGACATCATGGAAAGATATCCCCAGTGTACAAGCAATATAAGCTCTTGAGGACAAAAGGACAGAGATAATCCGTGACTTTAATACTTCATATACTGCCCAAGTCTTTTTGCAATAACGCAGTGGTATACAGGCCTTCATTTCACTGGGACAAAGGACAGTTATCAACATCACTTCTAAGACGATATGTCCAATGGCTTATATACTATAGACAGACCGGAAGAGAGGACAAGAATGTCGGCTGCATTCAAAGGCTAAATCCTTTTTATAAAATGCAACCAATATTTCTCCACTGTTATCTCATCCGGGTGTGATGGGAATTTTTATATTAAAATTCTCAAAAGTTATTTAAAAATTAAATATAAACAAAGAACATGTTCGTATTAACAAACAATGTTTCTGCAACTTACAGAGTGATCGCGACATTCGTAGGTACAGCAGTTGTTATGGCAACCATTGGTTTCTATACAACAGCGCAGGCAGCAAACGTTACAACATTGAGTGATGTATTATCAGACTCAGCAGGCGCCGTAGTATCTGACCATACTATTACGTTTACAACCCCAACAGGCGTTGGCGCTGGTGAAACTATGACTGTAACATTCCCAGCAGGGTTCGTTATGGGAGCAGTGGCATTTGGAGATATGGATCTCTCAATTGCAGCAGCACCACAAACTCTTGCAGCAGCAGCGGCAGGAGCAACATGGGGAGCGACAGTAGCAGGACAAGTTGTGACATTCACTTCAGGTACCGGTACAGCAGCACCAGGTGATGAAATCATCATCAGTATTGGAACTAATGCAACTGGCGGAGTAAATCAGATTACCAATCCAACACCAGCAGGTGGGAATGAATCATTCCAGATTGATATCGCGGGGACTATGGCCGACTCAGGTCACACACGAGTAGTTATTCTAGACACTGTTGAAGTAACAGCTGTTGTAGAAACAGTATTCGAATTCGCAGTTATTCCAGTTGCCGCTGGTTCGGTAAATGGTGAAGCAATTACAGACGCTTCATCAACTACAACGATTCCTTTTGGAATTCTTCTAAATGCCGATCCAAAAGTTATTGCACAAGATCTAACTGTTGAAACAAACGCAATTAATGGGTTTGTAGTAACGGTAGAAACTGATCAGTCATTACTATCATCTACAGGAGCTGATATTGATAACTTTGCAGCTGACGTTATTGCCGCACCGGCAGCATGGACAGCTCCAACAGCAGGTATCGGTGACGAAAAGACTTGGGGACACTGGGGACTTACTTCAGAGGACTCAGACTTGAATGCTGATGAATTTGCTGCAAATCTCTGGGCAGGTGTTACATCAACACCTCGACAGATATTCTCGCATGATGGACCGGCAGATGCTTCAACAGCTGATATCGGTGCTACACGAGTAGGGTACAAGGTAGAAATTTCAGCGCTTCAAGAAGCGGGAAATGACTACAGTACAACACTTACGTACATTGCTACTCCAACATTTTAATCCCACGATTAATCTAAGTTAGAACATGTTTCCTCGCGGAAACAACGTAGAGCTAATGTACAACAAGAAAAAACACCTTCGGGTGTTTTTTCTTTATGAATATTGGGTTATCTACATTACTTTCATGCTGTGATCATCAACTTGGTGGTAAAATAGTCTCATTACTTAATGAACTTTATTATGGTTACACCTTTATCTTTTTTGCGACGTTTTATCACATCTGTTGCTATTGCGCTTGCTCTGTTTGTCGCTTCATGCTCATTTGTGTTTGCTCAAGAAGGATCTGGTATAGGTATCAAACCAGCTACAATCGAAGAAGCGATGGAGCCGGGTGAATCACGTAACTTCACTATGGAAGTAACTAACTTAAGTGATACGACTCAGACATACTATGTGTTCTCACGAGACATCAGCGGTGTGCAATCTGGCGGAGTACCTACATACGCTGATGAAGGGGCTGAAAAAACAGGCTATGAACTCACAGAATGGCTTGGACTTGATGTAGAAGAAATTACTCTTGATGCAGGCAAGGAGTCGAACATTGAAATTTCTATCGATGTCCCTGAGTTTGCGACACCAGGAAGTCACTTTGGTGCGGTGTTTGTATCTCTTACTCCACCAAAATTACGAAAAACCGGAGCATCAGTAGGATACCAGGTAGCAAACATCATTAGTATCCGTGTTGCTGGTGATGCAGTAGTTAATGCTCAAATTCGACAGTTCTCTACAGGTAACTACATCTATGGTAGCTCAAACGTAGACTTTCAAGCAAAAATTGAAAATAAAGGTACAGTGCTTGTACGCCCAGTAGGTCCACTTGAGGTACATAATATGTTTGGTAAGCGAGTAGCAGTCCTTACCTTTAACGATTCAAAAGCAGCAGTGTTCCCTGGGGTGACTCGACCGTTTGATATTACATGGGAAGATGAAGGTCCAGGCTTTGGTCGCTATCAAGCAGTCTTATCACTTGTGTATGGAGACCAAGGACGTCAGTCTACTATATCAAGTACTGTATCGTTTTGGATTTTGCCGATGGATATTCTCTTACCTGCTTTAGGAGTTCTTGCTTTTCTACTACTTGCTGCATATGTGAGTGTGAAGCTGTATATCAGAAGTAAGCTACAGGTAATGGCTGGAGGATCTCGGCGTATAAAGCGAAATAGTAGACAACGTAATGGAGGTATCTCAGCGCTTCTTTTAGTGACCGTGGTGATGTTGGCGGTTACGGCACTATTCCTAATCGTCCTCCTGGCCCTGTTTGCCTAATTACATTGAAATTTCAACCAATCTGCTGCGTTATGGAGCCTCTGGGCTTCAGTCGTCGTACTACCCGTACGTCTTCCTCAGCCCTTTCTCCATGCCTTGCATCTTAGTCAAAATTTCAATGTAATGACTTCTATTGATAAATGCTACAATATAAAATAAATAATTATGAAAGACACTGCATATCACAGCATATTACGCATCGCGACACTTACCCTGGCGCTGGTACTTATCTTTGATAGTGGTCTACTATCTCCTGTGACGAAGAGTATCTCTCTAAATACACAAAACTACCTTGCGACCGCTATTGGTATGCACGCAGGTGTGATACCTACTGAACTCAATGAACTCACCGCTGACCTCACCAAGCGTGAACGTGACTTAGCTATGCGCGAAAATGACATCGCTGCACGAGAAATCGCAGTGAATCTTGATGAAGAGGAGGCAGGGATTGGATCTATGTCTACATACATCATGAGTGTACTGTTATTTCTGCTACTACTCTTGATTGTGATGAACTACGCTTTAGACTATATACGCATGACCGATGCACGTAGAGTAATCAAAACAAATGAAACAGTGGTATAAAACAGCCGTAGTTATTTTTGGCGCTATTGTTTTCTCAACAGTTGCTATCCAAGCAGGTGATGTATTACGAAATATAGATGGAGGTTTAGCTGGCTTAGTCACAGATAGTCTGAACGAAGATATTTGTGGTGAAGGTGAAATGTTGGTGCATCTTGCATCGGGTGCACTATGTGTAGATGTTTACGAAGCATCAGCGAGTGATTCGTGCTCAATACTGTCACCAAACACTCAGAGTCAAACACAGGATAATCTTAATGATTTTGCGTGTATCTCTGCTTCAAAAGCAGATAGAATACCGTGGCGTTTTGTTTCACTTGTACAAGCACAACAGCTCTGCGCACGGAGCGGTAAACGACTACCTACAAATGAAGAATGGTATGCGTTGGCCGTCTCAACAGGTAGTCAGCAAAACTGTGTGACAGACACTTCAGGTCCTGGTTATACAGGAGCGTCACAATGTATGACGCAATCTGGAATATATGACATGATAGGTAATGTATGGGAATGGGTTGATGCAGAGGTGGTTGACGGTGAATACAATGGAAGGAAGTTACCTGA
>CAZQWL010000012.1:8343-11056 GCA_964597225.1 uncultured Candidatus Saccharibacteria bacterium
AATGGAAGGAAGTTACCTGAGTCTGGATATGTGTCCGAGGTTGATAATGCAGGAGTTGTTATAACCTCCTCTGATAATGCTTCAGATATGTATAACAAAGATTATTTCTACGTAGATGGTACTGGTGTACGAGGAATGTTGCGAGGAGGATATTATGCGGGCGAGACTGATACTGGTTTGTTTTCCATTCATACTAAAATAACACCATCCTTTTCCAGTAATGGAACAGGATTTCGGTGTGTGAAGACTATTTAGGCTGTTTGCCAGCGTGATACAATAAAAATAATATGAAGGGTAATTTCCTTAAAGCAGGAGGGGTTGTGTTAGGTGCACTAGTTATTGCGACCTTAGGTATTAGTGCGTCATCACTGATACCTCAATATCTGAACCAACTCTCGGGACAATCAGTATCCGCTTTACAAGGAGGTTGTCCTGCTGGAATGACGAGTGTACCAGGAGGCAAGACATTTTCTTGTGTCGATACATTTGAAGCATCGGCAAGTACTGCATGCAAGAACAAAAGTCCGGAAAGTAGTATCCAAACACAAGCTAATCTCAATGAAAATACCTGTAAATCAGTTTCTCAAAAAGCTGTGCTTCCTTGGACGTATGTATCACGTGAACAAGCGAAAGTACTCTGTATGCGCGCAGGAAAACGTCTGCCGTCAGCATCGGAGTGGTATACCTTTGCGCTTGGTACTCCCGATAATGTTTGTAATGTACATGCTCAAGGAGCTGTACCAACTGGAAATAATACAGAATGCAGATCTGCTGCAAATATTATGGACACAATTGGAAATGTATGGGAATGGACGTCTGATGATGTGATTGAAGGTGTGTATAACGGCCGGGCGTTACCTTCTGAAGGGTATGTACAACAAGTTGCTGATGATGGTATTGCGACAGTTACTGGCGTTGTGTCTGAAGAATTGTTCGGGTCGGATTATCTCTGGACACAGAGCAGTGGGATTTTCGCGATTGTCCGAGGTGGATTCTATGGAAGTGAGGAAGATGCTGGTGTATATGCTGTGCAGGCGAAGACATCTCCCAATGCATCGGCCATTGCAATAGGTTTCCGTTGCGTCCTCTAGAGGTTCTGACTCCTTAGATCGTTTCTGGAAGGATTGTGTATAGAAAGAAGTGTTTATTACTGTCTGTGCGATACAATACTAGTAATGATGAAGCTCAACGTTGGGGCGGGTATTAATGTATTTTTATTGCTTTTTTTTACAGCGTTGTTTTCTGGTATGTTACCTACACTTGGGTATGCACGAAACGTAAGTAATTATAGTGACACCATTAGTCAGTCCGGACCACTTCGACAAGCAAATCACACGTTTTCATTTATTATTAAAGAAAACGTACCACCAAGTGGAGTGATTTCCATCGATTTCCCAGCGGATTTCACAGTAATGTCTACCTCCACATTTGGGATACGGAATGTGGAGTTGTTGGTCAATGGGGTGCCTAGAGGTGCAACATCTACCGCGACAGCAGTACTTGATGGTATTACTATTACCACCGGAGCAGGTGGTGGAATTGCCTACACACTTAACTCGACGGTTGGTTTAAGTGCTGAAGACCAATTAGTATTAAAGATAGGAAATCAAACTACAGGAACACTTCCTGTCACATATACATATAGCACAACCACAGGTACCACTACCGATTACTACGGAGATATCGCCCCTATCATAAATAGCAGCACCACAGGGACACATAAAATAGATTTTGATATATCAGGCGCAGGCGATGGCGGTATTTATGGAGCTTTTAGTATTGTAATTGTAGACAATGTTGGTGTTGGTCCTGCTGATACTACTGAGGAAATCCCCCCGTTTAGATTCAACGGTCTTCCTGATGGACTCATTGGAGGAACCACTCTTTCAGTAGAGGTGTCAATGGAGACTGATGAGTTTGCGATATGTAAATGGAGTAGTGCTACTGGAACTGCATACGCAGCAATGAATAATACATTTGATAACACTGGCTTCAGTCAAATCGTGCATTCTACGGTAGTGCCTGTTGTGCAAGATTCTTTAAATACCTACTATATACGATGTATTGATGATGAAGGTAACTTCAACACAGACGACTTTATTATTTCGTTTATTTCTCCTCCACCACCAGATGGTGAACCAAATGCAGACGGAGACAACGAAGGTGATGGTTCTGGTGATGGGAATGATGGCTCTGATGGAGGGACGGGTTCTGGAAGTGGGGGAAGTGGCGGTGGAAGTAGTTCTGGAGGAGGTGGAGGTGGAGGTGGAGGAGGTTCCAGCTCTGGAAACGGTGGAGGTAATGGCGACGGCGATGGTACTGGTGGAGGGTTCGATAGTTCAAATGGTCCGTATCAAGATGGAGACGCACAAGTAATCATAAATGGATATGCATTCCCTGGCAGTACAGTTTACGCAGTAGTCGACGGATATCTTGCAGAAAATGTAAAAGCCAAGAGTGACGGTAAATTCTCAATAACCATTGAAGATATTGCGCGTGGTGGATACACGTTCGGTATTTACGCGGTGGGAGATGATGAGGTAAAATCATCAACATTCAGTACATCATTTACCGTAACTGGTGGACGTACTTCAAATCTTTCCAATATTAATGTAGCTCCATCAATATTGGTATCACCTGACCCAGTGAACCCTGGACAAACTCTGACTATATCAGGATATGCCATTCCAAACGCAACCATAAGCATCGAAAA
>CAZQWL010000012.1:11156-13658 GCA_964597225.1 uncultured Candidatus Saccharibacteria bacterium
TGGACAGGTTAATTGTGAATAACTAATACTCCTTAAAAGCATTTATAAAGTAAAATAGTAACAACATGTCCTTTCTTCAAAGACTAAAAGGTAGAGGTGTTCGCTCAGGCGAGAGGCTTCTTTCTAGTGATGAAGAAATGGCTCTAGATAAAATCGCTCAGTTGGATGTTGATGTATATCAAACAGACAATATGATTGTTGTGTACGCGCAGGCAGCTGGTGCGGACATGAGTGACATCCATGTATCAATCGAAGGTGATGCTGATATCGTGCTTATAGAAGGACAAAGACTACGTCCTGAGAACCTTGCATTCCCAAAGAAAAAGCCAGACGGCGCATTCTTCACCGAAGAATGTATCTGGGGAGATTTCTACAGACGAATCATTCTCCCCGAAAGCGTCGATATAGAAAAGGCAGACGCAAAAATCCGTAACGGAGTCTTAGTGCTCATCCTGCCACTGTTGAAAGCTGAAGAAAAGGAAAAAGTGAAACTGAAGATAACTAAAGCAAAGCGACGTAAACGTATGTAATAATAGAGTAATAAGGAGGTATTATGATGGTTCTTTCAAAAAATAGTTCATTGAAGCAAATACAATTATATAAAGTTGCAATCTCAGCAATGGTTTTTTTCATTTTCTTTGCTGTAGCACAGTTTACATTTGCTGCAGATGTAATTCTTTCACCGGCATCTGGCTCATACAATAGTGGTCAGACATTTACCGTATCTGTAGTGGCAGATCCTAAGGGTGACAGTATCAACGCAGTTGAGTCTGAGCTTACGTTTGATAAAACTAAATTGTCCGTTGTGAGTGTAGGGAAAACTGGCTCCGCCTTCTCTTTGTGGACCACAGAACCTACATTTTCAAATAGTGCTGGAACAATTAGTTTCGGTGGAGGTAGCCCAACACCATTTTCAAGTAGGTCAACATTGATGACTATTACATTTCGAACACTTGCTGAAGGGGCTGGTACAGTGTCATTTGGTGCAACATCAGCTTTGGCTGCCGATGGTCGCGGAACAGACGTGCTAGGAGTTGCAAGCGGTGGGACATATACTGTGTCGGCCGTTACCGTACCAACTACTCCCGACCCTGTCGATGGGCCAGAAGATTCTTCAGAAGAGTCTAGTGCAGCTATCGCGTTTGGAGACCCGCCACGTGCACCAGAAGTTGGTTCTCAAGCATTTCTAGATCCAGAACTCTGGTATAACAAACTCGACGGTGTCTTTACTTGGGAAATACCATTTGACGTTACTACAGTCGCTGCAGAGATTGCTACATCTTCAGAGAACGACCCTTCGGAAGTGTTTGATCCTCCAATTGATGAATTTGTAGTCAGTGCCGACAACCTTGTTGATGGCATTCAGTACTTAAGTGTTCAGTTTGAAAATCAAGTCGGATGGGGAGGTATCGTAAACAGAAAAATACAGATTGACACCACTCCACCAGAAGCATTTGATATCAATGTTCAAGCAGGCACTTCTGCATCGTCATTCCCACTGTTAGTATTTGAAGCAAATGATGTTACTTCGGGTATTGATCACTATGTACTTGCCATTGCGGACAAAGAACCGTTTGAAGTAACTCCAGATGAAGCAAAGCTTGGATATCTTATCACTGAGCTTGAAGATGGAACATACACAGTTAAAATAACTGCGTTCGATAAGGCGGGAAATGAAGTAACAAGCTCAGTTCCTGTACTCATTACCGCAGGTTGGGTGCCGCTTTCAGATATTGAAGAAGAGTCATCTTTCTGGCAGATCTTTACTGGAAAGAATATCTTTATGTTCTTCCTCCTCCTGATTGCAATTGCAGAGTTTATGTACATTTTGTACCAGCGAAAACAGTTCAATAAAAAAGAAGGTAAGTTACGTAAGGAAACAAAAGAAATTCAAGACCAAATGGAGAAAATATTCTCTGCACTTCGTGATGAAATTTACGATCAAGTGAATACTATCACCAAGCGCCCACGATTGTCCGCAAAGGAAAAAGAAGCAGTTGAGGGACTTAATCAAGCGCTTGAAGTATCTGAGACGCTCATAGAAAAAGAAATCAACGATGTGAAGAAAATTCTCAAATAAATAGCCACATAATCCACAGTTATAACGCACCAGAATCACCTCTGGTGCGTTATACTTATATATGACCAGAGGTGTTTTATGTACCTCCGGGATGTTTGTTTATAGATGAGGTTTTTCTCAAATAAAACAAGAGTAAACAATAAAATATCCTTATTTAGAGCGTTTTCTTCAAACAAAACGTGTTTTAATGGTGTTTCCAGACTGATTTATATAGCAGCAGTCTTTATGGTAAGTATTGGTGGGTATTATGCATACGCACAGTCGACATCAAGCGATCGATATGTGATAGAAACAGTACACGTTTTTCCAGAGCGAATTTCATCTGAAGGGTGGAAAAATGTCGACCAAATTGCTATTCAAAATCTTTCTGATGTTTCTCTCTATCAAGAGTTCAATACTTTTAATTCGGCATACATTGATGT
>CAZQWL010000013.1:0-2150 GCA_964597225.1 uncultured Candidatus Saccharibacteria bacterium
TGGAGTCAGTCGATGAAATGTTGCGACATGGAGTCCAGATTCCATCATTAGAACAATTTGAAAATATTGTACTCATGATGGAAACTTCGGAAGAGATTCCTTCAGCAGATTACGTTAGTAGAGTATTTCGTGCGTTTGGAGAAAGAGGTATTTTGGATCGGATACAGGGAGTCTGTGTTGGTAGGGCAAAGGCTCGTGAGTTTGATGTGATTAAAAATAAAGAAGAAAGGGTTGCATACAGAAAGGAACAGCAGGAAGCAATACTTAAAACAGTTCGTAATTACAACAAGACTATCCCTGTAGTACAGAACATGGACTTTGGTCATACTGAGCCGCAAATCCCGATGCCGTATGGAAAGAATGTTAGATTTGATTCTAAAGAGAAGCGAGTGTTTGCAATGTTTTAAAGAAGAAAAGAGTCTTAGTGATACTGAAACATCCCGACACATACTGGATGGCTCGTTTCTTGTAATATACCCCATAGGGGGTATATACTATCCACATGAAAAAAGGTGCAAGGAAAATATCAATAGGAAAGAAGTCAGACATCACTATCCGCATTAACCGTGCTTCGGGACAGGTGAGTGCTTTATCGAAGATGATAGATGAAGAGCGTGGATGTGCTGAGGTAGTGGTGCAGTTTCAAGCAGCTAAGCGTGCACTCGAACGAGCGTATGAGCAATTTTTGCATGAAAATTTAGAAATTTGTATCAAAAATAAAGATACTAAGGCGATGAAGGTTGTTATCAATAGTATTACTTCACAGTAAGTAATGTCGTAATTAAATTTATATATGAAAAAAATATTTAGTCCGTTGTCATTTTTATCTGCACTTGGAGCAGGAGGTATTTCTATTATGCCGTTTGTGTTCCTGCAATACGTACATCCGCATGGGGAAGGACTCATTACTCTTGGGCAGGTGATGGAAAATCCTGTATGGCCAACTTGGGTGTATGCCGTGATGATGTTTATTATGGTTATGGGTGTCGCTCTTCACTTGGTATTGTCAATAAAATTCTTTACGAAGCTTGTACCATTTGTTAAATCAGAAGCATATACTGCGTTGATTGATAATCCGATTGTTCACACTACTATCCTCGCACCATTTCTCGCGATTATCATGACACTCAATTTGTTTGTGGGGCCGGTGCGATTTTTTGTACCATTGATGTCGGACAATCTGCAGATGATGATGCTCCCGGCACTTATTGCTTGGCTCTTGATTGGATTTTTCCTACTAAAAATGGAGTTCAGGTTGCTCGCAACTGCATTTGAGAAAGGGTTTGACGTGAGTAAGATTCATTTTGGGTGGTTGTTGCACTCGTTTACTCTGGCTATGTTTACCGTAACAGGAACAGGCTTGTCTGTCTTCGCGAAGAATCCAGACATTGCACACACCGCTGCATTTGTTGCATTGATGACGGGCTCGATGGGAATGTTCTTGTTTGTGGTGAAGATTGTGACTATTTTTCAAAGTCACTTGGCATCTGACGGTCTTCCACAGCGAGAGTTTATGCCGAGCTTTATGATTGTGCTTCCTAGTGTGACACTGTATGCAATTTCACTTTTTCGATTTGGTCACTATCTTGAGCATCATCACAACGCGGAGTTGGGAGTGTACTACATGGTGGTGATTGCAAGTGCATTTGCATTTTCTACATGGTATCTCATGTTTAGTTTGACACTGTTGAAAAAATTTATTACACAAGATTACTTCAGTCGAAATTACTACGTACAGCTTTGGGGGTTGGTGTGTCCGTTTGTGGCGTATGCAGTGCTTGGAGTATTTTTCTATGCAACGTTCGTGCCGTGGATAGGTATTCTTGCGGTGAGTATTATTTCTGGAGCGATTGCTATTGGGATATTTATTGACTTACTTTCTCGACTCATGCGATGCAATACGTCACCTGAAAATATGAACTGCAGTTAAGGTTCTGGTGGTATACTCCACACATAAATACACTGCTTCATTTAATCATACCCAATTAATAATTTGTAATGCAAAACTACCTCTCTTAGAAAACCTTATAGAGAAAGACAAGTACCAAGTACTGCTTTGTTCCTCACCTGCGAACATTATGGTTGGGTTTGCTGTACATACTTGGTTTCTCATAAATCGCAAAGGCAAACTAACACGGTGGGAAGTTATT
>CAZQWL010000013.1:2250-4987 GCA_964597225.1 uncultured Candidatus Saccharibacteria bacterium
TGAAGGGATTGCTGCTGTGGAAGAAGAAAAGATCTACGTAAACAACTAAAGTACATATTAACCAACGGTTCCTGTAGCATCGACACCCACTCCGCCTACCTTCTGCCTTTGCTGATTTTGGCTATGACATTTGTGCTATGGATGAGATGCAGTGTCCTGATGGTTCATGTGCAGGTCGAAGTGTATGCGACTGTAGGTTTGTGTGTAATTAATTTCGACATGAAAAATGAGTGATGTGGCAGAAAAGGCATGCCTTTTCTGCCACATATCATTTGTGTCTCTGGGCACACACTCCTCTTACAGTCACCTCTATTTCATCCACTTCAAAATTTTCTATACCAAGCAACTTCTTAAGTTTGGCATCTGGTGCAGTGAAGTGAATAATCTTTTCACATTCAATACAGACAGCATGATGGTGTGGTTCATCTTGGTATTCGAATTGCGCCTGCCCTGTGCCGAGGTGGATTCGCTTGATTAGTTTTTCCTCTACGAAAAGTTCTAGGTTTCGATAAATGGTCACAAGGTCAATCTCGGGGAGCTTCTTGTGTATATCTGCGGCAGAAAGAGTCCGATGATTACTCTGGAGCACATCGAGTATTTTCTTCCGTTTTTTAGTAATGCGAAGATTCATATATGCAAGTAATTTGCATTTTACCAATGAATTGCTATACTAGCAACCTAAATGCAAGTAATTTGCATTTATTATTTGATACTTTTAGAATTATGGTACTTGAAGCACTTGTAGCATCTATAGCAGTTGCACTTATTTCTTTGATAGGAGTATTCTTTTTTAGTAATTCTAAGAAATTACTAGGGATGGAAAAGTATGCTGTGCCAGTGGCGGTTGGAGTTTTCCTCAGTTTAATACTATACGAACTTATTCCTGAGACGTTAGAACAGTCACCTCAGTGGGGAGGTATTGCAGTAGCGTTTGGATTTATTTCTTTTTATGTCTTGGCAAACCATCTCCATAAGAAATACCATCATCTGGAAGCAGATGAATGTGATCGAAAAGGTGCTGCAACGTTACTCTTGATTGGTGACGGAATCCATAATATTGCTGATGGAGTTATTTTGGGAGGTGCTTTCCTAATTGATCCAACTATCGGGGTTGCAACTGCAGTAGGTTTGGCACTACACGAAATACCACAAGAAATAGTTGAGTTTGGTGTTCTGATACGAGCTGGCTATAGCAAAACAAAAGCAGCTATGTATAACCTACTTTCTGCTAGCAGTATTATATTGGGAACAGTACTGATTCTTGTTATTGCAGAACATGCTGCTGAGTACATCTGGATTATCACCGGTGTAGCTGCGGGAAACTTACTTTTCTTAGCGGCCAGTGACTTGCTCCCACGCATTCACGGAAACCTTAAAAACTACGGAAGTATCTGGCATTCTACAATTTCAATCACACTTGGATTTCTTATTATGACCAGTGTACTTATTTGGACACATGAAAACTTTGGTCATGGTCATGGTCACGAGCACGAGGAGCATCTTGAGGAATTGATGGAGCATGACCATGAGTCATACCATGAAGGATTACCAGAACATGAACATTAGGCATAGTCTGGTATTATAATCTGATTATAAACACATTATGAAAAAAGTACCTTTCTTATTATTACCATTTCTGGCCCTTATTCTATTCGTGTTGCCTCACATAGGAGCTGCTCAAGAAATACACGAAAGTTATAAAGGTACGTTCCGCGGGAAGGTGCTTGAGGTGACCGCTGAAGAGATGCGGAATATACCTGGTACTGATGCTGAGCATTTGTATCAAACAGTGAAAGTAGAGATTCTCGACGGGGAAGAAGAAGGAAAAATTATAACCATAGAGAATGATTATTTAGAATTAGACAAAGGAGACAGATTTTATTTTAATCACAATGTGTATATTGATGGATCTGAGATTTACGCAGTAACCAACATCGATCGACGTGGGGCACTGGCATTTTTCGTACTGTTATTTGTGGGGGCTGTTATTGCGTTTGGAGGATGGCAAGGAGTGCGCTCTTTAGTTGCTCTGTTGGGAAGCTTTGTCGCTATATTTTACGTTTTATTACCAGGTCTGCTGCAGGGATGGAGTCCGTTATTGTTGAGTACATTAGTTGCATCGGGAGTATTGTTTGTGGCAATTTTCTTTACACATGGATTTAACCGTGAATCGCTCGTGGCATATGCGGGTACGATGATTGCGGTGGCACTTACCGGGGTACTTGCTATCTTGGCGGTGTTTAGTAGTGATTTGTCAGGATTTGTTGGAGATGAGTCAGTTTTCCTCAATATCAATACCAACGGTACCTTGAATTTCTCTGGACTACTTCTGGGGGCAATTGTTATAGGGGTACTTGGAGTTCTGGATGATATTGCAGTGACTCAGGCAGCGGTTGTTTCAGAATTGTATAACAGTAATACTAATATCAGTCGCATAGAAGTATACAGAAGAGCGATGCGTGTAGGTAGAGAACATGCGGGGGCATTGGTTAATACGCTGGTGCTTGCATATACAGGAGTATCATTGCCGTTGCTATTACATTTCTACATGTCAGATATTGGTTTTCTTTCGTTGATCAATTCTGAAGTGTTTGCTACTGAGATCATACGTGCAGTTGTTGGAAGTATTGGTCTGATCATGACTGTGCCGATTGTGACGGCACTGGCTGTGTATTATTTAAAAGGGTATGTACCAAAACATACACATACACACTGTCATGGGCATGGGCATGGGTAA
>CAZQWL010000013.1:5087-11712 GCA_964597225.1 uncultured Candidatus Saccharibacteria bacterium
TAAATATCCCTGAATACCCCACAATGAAAAATGCTCCCCGCGTCTTTCATTGCTCCTGAGATGAAAGGAACTTAAAAACTAGTTCTGTGGGTAAAGAGTGATTACTATCACTCTTTACAATCCTTATCTAGCAAAGAACCCCATACATGGTGTATATACACTATGTATTTATTTTAGAGGGGATGGGGGATGATAATGCATTATCCTTTGGGGCTGGTTTTTTTATTATTAGTGAGCAAGAGCTATGCATGTTACTGATGCGGGAGAATGCATCAAAAGCTCAGCTTTTGCTGCATGGAGTGTTGCTCCAGTGGTTGTTACATCGTCAATTAAAAGGATACGTTTGCCTTGGATGAGGGGTATACCTTTATACGGCACCTCAAATACTTCGGCCATATTGTCCAACCGTTTCTCTCTGGATAGCGTTGTTTGGGGTACGGTATTTTTTGTACGGTGTAATGCAGAAGGCGTGTACGTGATTGATGATGGGATGTTCGTACCTTTGAGTACTTCCTCTACTTGGTTGTACCCCCGTTTTCGCTTTCGCTGTGGAGATAGGGGGACTGGAATAAGTGTACGTGCACTAGCATTAAAAGTAGAAAGGTACGAAGTGAGTACTGCAGATAATAATTTTTTAGCATGTGATTGATTGTGAAATTTGGCTAAGTGTATCGCTGCGCGCACACGAGAATCACTGTACGGGAGTAGTGAAATGACTCCATTCCCCTTGGAGATTTGTTGGAAACTTACAAATTCTGCAACAGTACAATTTTTTATACGCAGTTCATCTTTAGAAAGAGGAAATAAAAAGTGAAGCACGTGATTGTAATCCAGAAACATAGATTTAGTATACGACATACTAATGGTATTATTGAGGCAATATTATGGTATTTGGTCTGAAAAAATTCTTTTCTCAATTAAACACAAAAACCACTTCGTCTCCTAAGCATGTGGTGGGTATTGATCTTGGTTCATCTTCTATCAAAGTAGTTGAATTACTTCAGAATGAAGGTGTCCTCACTTTAAAAACATATGGAGAGCTTCAGCTTGGTCCGTATGCAGAGAAAGAACTCGGTAGAGCAACCCGACTTGAAGTAGGACAACAAACTGAAGCGCTTGTAGATGTGTTACGTGAATCAAAAGTTACTGCGACGTCGGGTGTAATGACTCTGCAGCTGTCGACAAGCTTCGTTACGGTGTTCAGCGTTAATGCAAAAGAGGGTGCTGATATAGGTCCACAAGTACGAGTGGAAGCACGAAAATATATCCCCGTACCAATGGCCGATGTTACACTCGACTGGAGTGAGTTACCTCCCTTAGGAGATGCTCCAGCATCTGTGCATGAGGTACTGGTCGCTGCTGTGCAGAATGAAGCACGTGCCGAATCACTCAAATTATTACAAGCGGTAAAGATGAGTTCTCAGCCTACTGAAATAGAGCTCTTTAGTGCGCTTCGTGCTGCTTCAAAGCCGACCGATACGTCGATTGCCATTGTTGATTTGGGTGCTCAAACGAGCAAGATATATATTGCTCGTGAGGGTGTAGTGCGAAAGATACATCGAGTGTTTGTTGGGGGTGCTCAGGCTACCAACAGGATTTCAAAAATCCTCTCTATTCCATTTGAAGATGCAGAAAACAAAAAACGTAATTACACTGAAAATAGTGACCATTCAAAAGAAATTAAGAAAGCAATGATAACAACATTTGAGCGACCACTCCAAGAATTCAAGCGTGTCCTTAAGCAGTATGAATTACGAAGTGGGGAAGAAGTTTCACGTATTGTAATTACAGGAGGGTCTGCATCATTTGTTGATATGCAGACATATGTTAGTTATATGTTCGATCGCCCTGTTGAGCGGGTCAACCCTTTTGATAAAGTTGCATACCCAGCCTTTATGGAAGACACACTTACAGACATTGCACCGACATTCTCTGTAGCGCTTGGTGCGGCACTTCGGCCCTTTGAAGTAACTGGGTAACTATCCACAGACGTTGCCAAACTCGTGTTTCATTGCACGGTATACTTATATACATATGGAAAACCGACAAGGAACTTCTTTTATCCCTAAAAGCCCCGTACGAGGAGCAGTGAAGCCTGCAGGGGTTCGGAAGGTGTATATCTTTACATATGTTTCGTCCGTGTTCTTTTTTGGGACATTGTTAGCAACTGCAGGAACCTTTTTTTACAATATATCTATTGACTCACAACTAAGTTCGCAAAAAGCACGTCTCTCAGAAGAGAGAAGTTCATTTAATCAGTCCGACTTAGAAAGAGTTCGCGAGCTGGAGACACGAATGAAAACAGCTTTTAACATTCTCGATGGGAAAGTGTCACTTCACAGCTTACTTATTGCGTTGGAAGATACAACACTTCGTCCAGTGCAGATAGTGGGCTTAGAGTACAAAAAAGATGTTAATAACTCACTGAACTTAGCCCTCTCAATTACAACTACAAATTTCAACGCATCACTTTTCCAGCGTGAAATATTCTCAGGGAATACTGTCTTGAAGGGTTCTTCAGTGTCAGAAATCATATTCACTGATGGTGTAGCAGAGGGTGATTCAGAAGTGTTAGCAGAAAGTGAGGTGACCTTCACGGTCTCTAAAGAGTTGACCAAAGCAGATATTCCGTATGAGGTAACTACTTTTTCGGCACCAGCTACTTTTGTAGAGGAAGTTGACGAAACAGAAACAGTTACTGAAGCAGACGTTATCACATCTGATGAAACAGAAATTATCGGTCAATAGTATTAATGTATGGGATATAAATCAATCACACAAATAGCACTCTTCATTATCTCACTGGTAGTTATTTTTACGTACATCAAGCCAACATTTATTGCGATGAAGTCGACGCAGGATGAAATATTTCAATATTCTGACGCATCAGATAAGGCAACACAGCTCAATGCACAACTTGCACAGCTCTTGAGTGCAGAGAAGTCATTTGCCCGAGAGGACTTGATGGCTCTTGAGACATACCTCCCCAATACTATTGATGATATGGCAGTTATGGCCGATATTACTGCCATGGCAGGACGAAGTAACCTAAAGATTATTAAGTTATCTTCAGGAGAATTAATTCTGCCAGACGAAGATGTCTTTTTTGAGGGTGAGCTTATCCAGTCCGACGGGACGGTGCATGTAGATTTTACTGTTGAAGTTTCAGGTGGATATGACTCACTGAAGCAAATGCTTCGACTGATTGAGCAAAACAAATATCCTCTTGAAATAATCGACCTAACAGTAGGCGAGTTTATTGAAGATGAGGAACGTGCTGTAACGAGCTCTTTGGAAACACTCGAGGGACAGTACAAGTTTGTGGTACGTACATACGCGTATTCACGTATTCGTAACAATTCATCATTATGACCGCAAGACTTCAAAACGCTTTTATAATTTTAGGCATCGTAGCTATTGCTGGTTTGGGATATTATTTGTATCTTCAAAAAGATGAAGTCTCTCTTAATAATAGTCTTGTTGATAATCAAGCTGCGGCGGAGACTGCTGAATTTCTCCAGCGTCTAAACGACCTGAAGGTCATTAAGCTTGAAGGAGCTGTATTTAGCGATACCCGATTTACTTCACTACAAGATTTCTCAGAATCTGTTGTACCAGTACCTGTCGGTAGAACCAACCCCTTCACCACACATAATTAAACTAAATGGAGATACTTGACCAATTAATTGAATCAGGAGCGCTTACATCTGAAAAAGCATCTGAGATAGAGGCTGCAGTCCTGAAAAATGGAACTTCCTACGAAGAAGCTCTTTTAAATTTTAATGTCCCTGCGGAGGTGGTGCGACATACATACGCAAAATATTATGGGGTCGAGGCATTAGCATTTTCTAAAGATGATGTATTTGATCAGACAATACTCGAGTATATCCCTGAAGAATCAGCACGGCATTACCGAATGATGCCTATTAAAATAATTGATGGGGTACTTGAGGTTGCAGTAAACGATCCAGACAACTTACAGTTGCGTGAAGCATTAAACTTCATAAGTACTAAAAACAATCTCCCGTTTAAGTTTGTATTTATGCTCAATAGTGACATTGGGAAAGCACTTGCAGTCTATGAGTCGCTTACAGGGGAAATTGATGACGCATTGGGCTCATTGGAGAGTGAACTGGATGCTGAGATTGCAGAAAAACAAAAAGGTGCCGTAGCAACCAGCGCACAAGAAGAATTTCAAAATCTTAAAGAAGATGCCCCGGTGACAAAAATTGTTGCAACTATTTTACGTTACGCAGTAGATGGCAGTGCTTCGGATATTCATATTGAACCAACAGGGAAGAAGGTGATCGTACGTTTCAGAGTTGATGGAGAGCTTGCCAAGAGCCTTGAACTTCCAAAGAACGTACAATCGGCTGTGGTTGCCCGTGTAAAGATTCTTTCATCAGTGCGTTTGGATGAAAAACGAAAGCCACAAGATGGTCGTTTTTCTGCGACGTTTGATGGGCACAAAATTGATTTTCGTGTCTCTATATTCCCAACAAATCATGGCGAGAAGGTTGTGATGCGTATTCTTGATACTGAGAGAGGAGTGAGAACCTTGAAAGATACAGGTATTTCCGACCATAACTTAGAGGTGATTCGACGCATGGTAAAAGAACCATATGGAATTATCCTCATTTCTGGACCGACAGGGTCTGGTAAGTCGACAACATTGTATGCAATGCTTTCAGAGGTAGATAAATTAAGTAAAAATGTACTTTCATTAGAAGATCCTGTTGAATATAATATTGATGATGTGAGTCAGTCTCAGGTGCGGCCAGAGATTGGGTATACGTTTGCTGCTGGCCTTCGTTCGGCATTGCGTCAAGATCCTGACATTATCATGGTGGGTGAGATTCGTGATAAGGAAACTGCACAATTAGCTATTCAGGCAGCATTAACAGGTCACTTGGTGCTTTCTACTATTCATACCAATAATTCCATCGGAGTAATCCCTCGACTGATTGATATGGGGGTTGATCCGTATCTTATAGCTCCAACACTGAAGCTTGCAATTGCCCAACGTCTTTCCCGGCGTCTTTGTCCAGATACAGGTAAAGAGATGAAGGTTGAAGGTGGAGTAAAAATGATGATTGATGACGCGTTTGAGACATTGCCAGAAAAATATCGAGACCGAATACCTGCTTCAACGACAATGCTTCATCCGGAAGCATCAGCTGGATGTGCTTCTGGAACAAAAGGTCGTGTTGCGGTTATGGAAGTATTTGAGGTAAATGAGCCCATTCAAGAGCTTATTCTTAAAGGAGGGTCAGAAGAAGAAATGTTTAATGAAGCGAGGAAAAATGGATTCACTTCTATAAAGGAAGACGCAATCATTAAGGCACTAGAGCACATTATACCGTATGAAGAAATGAATGTATTTGGGACAAAGGTCGGGTTTGGAGATGACGATGTCGAGGACATGCCTCCTGTGTCAGAACATCAGAATGTTCCTCTCCCAGAGGATGCTGGTAACACCTTAGATGTAGATAACCTATCGGAAATCAAAAATATTGACGTATAATAAGTCTATTAAGGAGTTTTACTCCCACAGGGAGGCATTATTAAAGCCGAACCCATCCCCAGTGAGGTGGTGGCAAAAGTATATAACATAGTTACATAATATGGCAGCAGTTGATTACAAACGAGAACTTAAGGACCTTATTGATATTGTGGTATCAGAAAAAGGCTCCGACCTTCACTTTTCTGTAGGTTCACATCCTATTGTGCGGGTGGCGGGGTTACTTATACCTCTGGTAAAAAAACCTATCCTCACTGACCAGGACGTAGAAGGGTTTGCACAAGCATTGATGACAAAGGTTAAGTTTGCTGAGTATGAAGAAAAGTTTGAGGCAGATTTTTCTTATGCTCATGCTGACGGGATTCGTTTCCGAGGAAATAGTTTTTTTCAAAAAGGCTCAATGTCTATTGCGCTACGTCTGATTCCTAATGATATTCGATCTATTTCAGATCTTGGGTTACCACCAATTCTTGAAAGTTTTGCACAACGACCACAAGGATTTTTCCTTTGTGTAGGACCTGTTGGACAAGGTAAGTCGACAACTCTAGCTGCTATGGTCGAGTACATTAATCAAAATAGAGCAGAACATATCGTAACCATTGAAGACCCTATTGAATATATTTACGATGCGAAGAAGTCGCTTATTGACCAGCGTGAAATCGGGGTAGATTCTATGAGTTTTGAAGCAGCGCTTAATTCGGCGTTTCGTCAGGATGTGGACGTAATCCTTGTAGGAGAGATGCGTAACTCTATTACTATAAGTACTGCGGTTACTGCTGCGGAAACAGGACACTTGGTATTGTCGACACTGCACACCAATAATGCAGCGCAGACTATTGACCGTATTATTGATTCGTTCCCATCAGGACAGCAGGATCAGATTCGAGTGCAGTTAGCAGGTTCCCTTGCAGGGATTTTTTCTCAACGACTCATCCCACGTATTTCCGGAGGTCTTGTCCCTGCATATGAGCTTCTTGTCAATAATAGTGCGGTATCCAATCTTATTCGTGAAGGACGTTCCCATGAGATACAAACACTCATTGAAACAGGACTTGAATTTGGGATGATTGATATGAACCGTTCACTTGTTGACTTGGTTAAGCG
>CAZQWL010000013.1:11812-12927 GCA_964597225.1 uncultured Candidatus Saccharibacteria bacterium
AATGTTGATGCGGCGATTTCTCGAGTACAGAAAGAAGGGTATACTATCATTTCTATCGACCCAGTTGATGAAAAGAAAAGTGTATTGGATATTGAATTTAATTGGTTTAATTCAGTGTCAAATAAAGAAATTGTTATTCTTTCCCGTCAAATTTCAACACTATTTGATGCACAGGTGTCGGCGTTGCGTATTTTCCGACTCTTAGCGTCTGAGGTAGAGAGTGTGCAGCTTCGAACGGTTCTGAATTCTATCTCAGACGATTTACAGGCAGGAAGTTCAATCTCTCGAGCACTCTCTGCTCACCCAGATATATTTTCTCCTTTCTATATAAATATGGTGCGCTCAGGAGAGGAAACTGGGTCACTTGAAAAAGCATTTTCCTATCTTGCGGATTATCTTGATAGACAATATCAAGTAGTAAGTAAGGCAAAAGGTGCAATGATTTACCCAGCATTTGTGATTGGAACCTTCTTTGCAGTGATGGGACTTATGCTTACAATGGTGATTCCTCGCATCGCACAAATTCTAACAGACTCCGGACAAGAGCTCCCAATTTATACCAAAGCAGTAATTGGACTTTCAAATTTCTTAACAAATTATATTGGCCTTATTTTTGTTGTGGTTGCTGCTGGGGGATTCTTCTTCTGGAAGTTTGCTCAAACAGAAGTTGGAAAGCGATCGTTGGATGAACTTAAAATTTCTTTCCCATTCATTGGTGATTTAAATCGAAAATTATACCTTACCCGTATTTGTGATAACCTTTCGACGATGCTTACCAGTGGTATCTCAATGGTGCAAGCTATTGAAGTGACTGCTGACGTTGTAGACAATAAAGTCTATAAAGAAATACTCGACTATACACTTATCGAAGTGAAAGGGGGACGTTCTTTCGCGGACACGCTCTCAGAGTTCCCAGAAATTCCTGGTGTGATGTCACAGATGGCAAAGGTGGGTGAAGAGACAGGAAATCTTGGCGAAATTTTGAAGACTATGGCGATGTTCTATCGACGTGAGGTAGACAACGCAGTTGATTCGCTCATTAATTTGATTGAACCTATTATGATTGTGATGTTGGGGTTAGGAGTTGGGGTGTTGCTAGCCTCAGTACTAATGCC
>CAZQWL010000014.1:0-3081 GCA_964597225.1 uncultured Candidatus Saccharibacteria bacterium
TTTACAAAGTCTTCTACGTGAGAAACAAGCAACATCGCACCTTCAAAATCGTGCAGTGCCTTGGCAATGACTGGAATGTGGCGGAAGTTGATGTGGTTGGTAGGTTCGTCGAGTATCAAAAGTCCTGGTTTAAGAAGCACTAAGCGTGCAAAAGCAACAAGTCCTTTTTGACCTTCTGAAAGGAGACCTATTTTTGTTTTTATAATATCTTGAGTAATCAAAAACCCAGCGGCAGTTGCACGCATATCTTCTTCAATCTTTTTATCCATCACGTCAAGTAAACATTCAAATACTGTTTGGTCGAAATCGAGGTTTGAAAAGTCTTGTCGGTAGTATCCAATGGTCACTCCTTTAGCCACTTTCTCTCCATCGGCGTGTCCTGAGGCAAGTCCTTCTAAAAGGGTCGTCTTCCCAATTCCATTAGGGCCTACAATCTGCATGTGTCGTCCTCGCTTAAGTACCACATCGCATTCCACGTCTTTGGGATTGTGGTTACGGATTACCTTATACGAAGTCAGTGTCATCACATCGGCAGGAATATCCTTTTGTACAGGAATGGTAAATGGCCGGATTGTTCTATCCTCCTTACGCACATCAGCCTTGTTTTCCTCTGCTTCTTCAATCTCGGTGCGCATTTTTTTTGCAATCAAACGCATCTTTCCTCCCTTGGCTGCGAAGTAGTTTACTTTATCTTTATTTGCTTGTATTTCTTTGCCTAAGCGTGCGTTGAGTCGTTGTTCTTTCTCTACTTGCAGCTTAATGTCTTTTACCACATCGTTGTAGTCACCGTTAAAGAGCTCTACTTTTCTTGTTTGAATATTCAAATAAAGAACACCTTGAGTAAAAGCATTAAGAAACGCGGCATCGTGAGAAATTACCACTACGGTTTTTCGATATTCTTTGAGAAAATCAGTTAAGTGTGCAATCCCTTCTGAATCGAGGTTGTTGGTTGGCTCATCCAACAAAAGAACGTCCGGATTCTGAATAAGGGCAGACGCAAGTAAGAGTCGTGCCTGCTGGCCTCCTGAAAAACTACCCATAATCCGTTCTTTAAACGACTTCACCATTTCTGGATTCTGTGGAGTAAGGTTTACCACTTCAAGGATCTCATCAATCTTAGGGTCGATGTCGTATATCTTTTCAGAAAAACACTTCTCGAAAAACTCTCGTAGAGTAAGTTCTAGCTCATCACGAGGAATCACTTGTCGAGATACCGCGATACTTGTCCGCGGCATGATGTTGACATCTCCTTCATCTGGCTGGTGAGTACCTGAAATAAGGCCGAAGATGGTACTCTTCCCTGCACCATTTTGACCCATTAGGGTAAACTTCGCACCACGACGAATAGAAAAACTCGACTCGATAAGAATCGGTTTAGTAACATCGTGCTCAAACGATACATTATTAAAAGATATAAGTCCTGCTTGTCGTGACATAGTGGGTGTCATCCTACCTTATTTCTGGAGAAATGAAAGACCTATTATCCTTCTGAAGTAAGTGCACTCATTATGTCGGTGATAGTCCCGTCAGTAGAAAGATTTATTCCAATACGCTTAGAAACATTCTCTAAAAGAGTCGTGAAGCCTGGGCGAGTTATTGCCTGCGCAGCAGAGTGTACGAGCTTAGATTCATCCAGTTTATGGACGAGTCGTCCTTCTTTCATAACGTACCCTCCAATACTCGCCTGCACACCTTCAAAGTCAGTCTCTACAAGCCCTGGGAATACCTGCAAAAACATTGCCGGCTCATAGCCCTCATCGGGCATCCCCACTTTCTTACGCACTTCATCTTCAAGTGTAAAGCGAAATACGTCTACAATCTCAGCATCTACTTCATTCTCATGCTCTGCCACCTGCTCAGTCTTCACCAATAAGTCTAGCCCTCCAGAAAATACAAACACCGCATTAAAAATAATAACCAATCCAATCGCAATAAGAATATTCTTCATTGCATACAGTATATAATAAAAGAGTATGAAATGGCTACTTTATTTGAGTATGTCGCTATTAATAATAACTCCAGCGTATGCGGAGGAGTTTAATGCTGGGTTTGTACAAGGGCTTTGGTATTCAGAAGAGACAGTCTTTGCAGATACGACTGTTCGTATCTACGTTGCTATCCGCAACAACACTGGCAGTGACCTAACCGGCGCTGTTGAATTTCTTGACGGAGATACCCGTATCGACAAAGTAAGTGTCTCGGCGCTTGATGGGCGTATTATAGAAAGCTGGGTTGACTGGACCCCAACTTTCGGGGAACACACCATCTCTGCATCACTCTCACGAACCAAACTTCACGCAGTTGGAGAAGGTACTGAATCAGTCACTGTCACCTCCTCACTAGCAAACGACACACTCTTCGTAGATTATGATACCGATAGTGATGGAATTGGAAATATCGAAGATACTGATGATGATGGAGATGGGGTAAGCGATATCACAGAAAAGGCCAACGGAACGAATCCATTAGTTTTTAACAAACCCTCCGTACTTTCTCCTGAGGAAGAGACTCAGGAGGACAAACCACTTGATGATGACAAACAAATTACTACAAATACAACTGATACCCCCGAAGGAATCGAACAGTATCTCACTCCTTCGCGTGCGGACACGGTATTAAGTCAAATTACGGAACTCATCAACTCTACAAAAGAAAACATTGATACATACAGACACACCCGCGCAGTTGAAAGTGGCGATGAAGAACCTCAGGTAGAAGAAATCGAAGTAAACAAAGACGGCTTCGGCGAAATCACCCGCTCTACAAAAGAAGAAACAAAAAAACAAAAGGCACAGGAAAAGAAAGAAGAAAACAAGCCAAAGGCCCAAAAGCCCGATGGCTTCCTCGGCGACATCTTCACCTTCATCGGCACAATCATCGCAGGTATCTACACGGGCATACTTACTGCATTATCTTTTCTATTAAACTACCCTATGTTAATACAGCTCTTCCTGTTATTCGGAATTCTTTTCACTTTATATAAAACCGCAAAGAGATTAGGAGGGAGATATTAATTAGTCACATTATCTAAAAATTCCATAAGTAGATTAATGTATTTATCTTGTAATTCTTTTGAGATTT
>CAZQWL010000014.1:3181-5650 GCA_964597225.1 uncultured Candidatus Saccharibacteria bacterium
TGGAACAAAAAATCCGCGACCGGGACATTAGTCCAGGAAGCGGATTTTTTGTGAACATAACGAAGTGATGTGTCCAATAATTTGGTTTACCAGGCGAAGTGGGCGAATGCTCGGTTAGCTTCGGCCATCTTATGCGTGTCCTCCTTCTTCTTCACCGCTGCACCTTCCTCTTTTGCTGCGAGCATAAGCTCTGAAGCAAGAGACTTGTACATCGGTTGCCCTTTTGCAGAACGTGCTGCTTTGATAAGTGCCCGAAGTGCTAGAGCAATCCGTCGCTCTGGGCGAACTTCTCGAGGGACCTGATAGTTTGCACCACCAACTCGTCGTGATCGTACCTCCATTTGAGGTCCTGCGTTTCGTACTGCAGTATTGAAAATTTCAATTGGATCACCACCTCCTTCTTTTGCATTCTTGATTTCCTCGAATGCTCCGTACACGATTTTTCGTGCTGTTTCCTTCTGACCGTTAAGCATCACGTAGTTGATGAGTCGCTCAACTTCTACGTTATCAAACTTCATGTCTGGCTTAACAACCGCTCGTTTTTTTATTGGTCGTCGCATAGTATTTGTAATTAATGCGAATGAGAAATAGCTATAAATCTATTTTCATTCTTCGCATATGTTGACTCCGTACCTTTCGGCCGAGTCGCATCCGTTATCTATAGCGAATATAGACTATTGTTAATAAAGGACTGGTTAATCCTTGTCTCCTGTATCCACGAAAGTAAATAAATTGGTTCTGAGCAAGGCGCGCAAGGAAATTATTTTGAGGTGTACGTTTAGTACATTGAAAAATAATTTACCGCAGTGCAACGAAGCTCAGGGGCAATTTATTCTGCTTTCGGGCGTTTAGCTCCGTATCGTGATCTACCCCGTCGTCGTGCATCCACACCGGTTGCATCGAATTTACCTCGAACAACTGTGTAATTGACTCCAATGTCCTTCACACGTCCACCTCGTACAAGTACCACAGAGTGCTCTTGTAGCGTGTGACCGATACCTGGGATGTACGCTGTAATTTCCTGACCGTTTGAAAGTCGCACTCGAGCAATCTTTCGAATTGCAGAGTTCGGCTTACGCGGAGTCTTTGTAGTTACACGTGTACACACCCCTCGCTTAAATGGCGAGTTGTATGACGTAGGTTTATTCTCAATTGAGTTAAACCCAGACTGAAGAGCACCAGTTTTTGACTTGGTTGCTTTATCACGTCGTCGCTTCCTTGTTAATTGATTTATTGTTGCCATATTAGCTCCGATACAATACTACATATAGCTTTTTTTGCAACAAAAAAACCATCTATATAACGATGGTTTGAATTCTGAATTGTACGACCATAAGAACTATGGTTATGTGCGAAGCTTTATACAACCATTGCACTACTGTCGTGAGACAGTCCCGGTTGGTTGATCGGAGATAAGCTTCGCACTTGCCTAATGAGGCCTTGAGAACCACTCAAGTGTCGGGTCCGATATCTAGAAAGTAGCACACCTGCTTAAAATATACAATATGTACTAGAAACGAATACCCGTAAGCACTTCAAACAATGTTCCCACTACCTTGGAAAAGGGTCCCCAGAACACGTTTATGAAGATAAATATAAACGCGAACGTTACAATAAAACCAAACTGCTCAACGGTAGCAATCATCTGTCGGTACTTCTGTTGTGCAGCGAACGGTAGAAGTGCCATAAGTATCTTAGATCCATCAAGTGGCGGGAACGGAAGCATGTTGAATACTGCGAGAAGGAGATTTATGTATACAATATATGAAGCCAGATCAACAAAACTAGAAGAAAGCTGAAGAATCTCTGCTAGACGAATTATAACCGCGAAGATAATTGCAAGTAGGATATTCACTGCAGGGCCAGCAACTGCCACAAGTGCCTCTCCCCATTTTTTATTATTAAGGTTGTACGGATTATACGGCACTGGTTTTGCCCACCCAAAAAGAATGCCTGCATTACCAAAGAAGAGTAATCCTGGAACAATGATAGAACCAAGAAGGTCCAGATGGACTAGAGGGTTCCCCGAAAGGCGACCTGCCAGACGCGCAGTCGGGTCTCCAAGAGCATTGGCTGCATACCCATGCGCCATCTCATGAAAGACAATTGAAATAATAAGTGCAGAAATAATTGCGATTTGTTCCATATATATGTAATTAGTAGCACCTATACTACTGTAGATAGCCTATGAACTCAATACGTAGTTGCGTATTTGAATGATTATGATAGTATAGCGCCACTAAACAAAGATTTTATGGCAAAAGTATGCGCAATCACAGGGAAGAAAACCCAAATAGGGGGACGATACAGTAACCGCACTCGTGCGACGCAGTTTAACCCGTGTGGTAAAGTAAAACGATCTCCAAACCTCCAGAAGAAACGAATCTTCGTACCAGAGCTTGATACACATGTAGTTGTAAAGGTCTCTACAAAAGCATTACGAACTATCGCGAAGAATGGAGCGTACGT
>CAZQWL010000014.1:5750-8884 GCA_964597225.1 uncultured Candidatus Saccharibacteria bacterium
TCACTCTCAAACGTCACCGTCCCCTCTTCTGCAGTACTATATGTCTCAACCCGGTGATTAAAGAGCATGTCAGTGACCTCCACATGCGGATGACCATAACGACTATCCGCTTCTGCAGAGATAACTGCATACTGGGGACTCACTGCCTCAAGGAACATTTCAGAAGTAGAAGTACGTGAGCCATGGTGTCCTATTTTTAATACATCACTTTGTAAATCAACACCCTCCATTACTAAAAATTCTTCAATGCGCTTTGGGGAATCGCCTGTAAGAAGCACTTCTGTATCTCCGTATACCAACTGTACAATAATAGATGATGCGTTACTTTCTAACTTTTCGGTGTCATACACTGGGAACAATACCTTTAAAAAAATTTCATCTCCCAATGAGAAAACCTGACCGCGTCGTGCAAGTATAACTTCTGCACCTTCTGTCTTTACCATTCTTTTATATTCTGTAGCAGCGGTACTTCCACCCTTATTATTTGTGGTAAGTATGGCTTCTACATCGTAGCGTGCGAGCACATCCACCAGCCCTCCAATATGGTCAATGTCAGGATGTGTTCCAATCACCATGTCTATCTTCCTGTCAAAGAACGACATCTTTTGTGACAAGTTCCTCAACACACCGTTACTTGCACCTCCGTCGATAAGCACCTCTACCCCGCTGGGTGTTTGTATAAAAATGGCATCACCCTGCCCCACATCGAAAAAATGAACAAGGAGATGCTCCCGAGAATGGATTGAGTCCATTCTCGGGAGCATCCACACAACAATAGTAAGTGCCACAAGAAGTAAAAGCACCATCAAGCGTATTCTGAAAACAGTATCCTGCATTACCCACCATGATACACTGAGACATATTATAAATATGCTATATACAGTATGTACGAAACGAAAATTTTTAACATCCCAACACTTACAGGGATATCAGAACGAACTATCAAAGAACACTTAGGTCTCTATGCCGGATATGTGAAACATGTAAATCACATCCACAACGAAATGGAGAATGTCACCGATGTATATGCCAAGACAGAAATGCAACGACGACTCGGTTTTGAATTTGGTGGCATGCGAAACCATGAATACTACTTTGCACAGTTTGAAGAAGGGGCAAAAGAAATTCCTGATGGAGACTTTAAGATACTTGTAGAATCACAATTTGGTTCAACTGATGCTTTTATCGCATATATACGAACTATCGCAATGACACGAGGAGTTGGGTGGGCAATGACATACATCGACCGACAAACCAACAAGCTTGTCTGCACCTGGGTAGATGAACAGCACCTTGGACAACTTGCAGACCTCGACATCGTACTTGCATTGGATATGTGGGAGCATTCATACATGCTCGACTATGCACCATCTGAAAAAGCTACGTATGTGGATGCATTTTTCGCAAACTTGAATTGGGAAGTGGTCGCCGACCGAATCTAAACTACCTGAAGAATGTAGGCAGCTGACTCGCAGCAGAATCACTTTGTGATTCTGCTGCGAGTTTTTGTTTCAGTTCCTCTTCATCTTCCAACACCCAACTTTCCACTTCATCTATTTCATCAACCAGCCTCGGTAAAGACGGTTCTGCATCTGGCACTGTATACAGTCGATACAACACATACCCCATTAACATATAACTCACTAACACAACCCAAAATGGAAATGCTTGTACAGTAAACGATGCAAACGGCACCTGTGCAAAGAATGTCGCAATAACTAAAATATAATTAAGAGAAACATATGTGAGGTACCCAAGCAGAGTTGCTAGTGGAATGGAAAATAATCCAACAATTCCGGTAATAAACGTAAGAAGCATTGCAACAGGGACCATCGGCAACACCAACACATTCACCACAACTGATACAACGGAAAATTCGCCAATACTATATAGAAGTATCGGCATAACAAATATCTGAGTAGCAATGGTTGCAGTAAGGAACTCACGCATCTGGAGAAAGTTTGGCATAAAGGTAACTATCCTTTCAATACATGGTGCCAGGAAAATAAGCCCAAGAGTCGCTAAAAATGATAATTGAAATCCGACATCGAATACCAGAAGAAATGGATTTATCAGTATCATAATAAGACCCGCAAATAGCAATGCCCGAACGACTGCATATAATCGCCCCATATTTCGAGCAATCAAGATAAGAGTCGCCATAATACTTGCACGCACGACCGTAGCAGAAAGACCTACAAGAATAGCAAAACAAATAATCGACCCGATGCCAAACCATATACGTGCCCGAAACGGCAGAACGTATGAAAGTACATACGTGATAAATATAACCACCAACATGACGTTGTACCCTGAGAGAACCACAATGTGGATGATGCCTGTTTTACGAAACACTGCTTCAAGCTCATTCCCAAGAGCTTGCTTCACTCCTAAAAGAAGTCCTTCAGCCAGACCGACCTGTGGTTCAGGTAATACATTTTCAATACTTCTCATAAACAACTGCTTCCCGTGAAGAATCTTTGCGATAAAAATATTCCCTTGATTTTTTTCTACTACCTCAATGTGTGCAAATCCTACCGTATATGACACACCACGAGCATGTAGATACTGAGGATACTTAAATATTCTGCCTAAGTCAGTTTCAAAAGCTTCTGGCTTACGCAATGTTCCCTGTATTGTAATGAGATCACCGTACTCAATATCGGCATAGCGATTGGTCGTTACTAAAAAAAGCTCATCATCAACCCGTACGTATAGATGCGTTACTTTTTCTCGCACGTCGGGCTCACGAATGACCACCCCTTGCAGAGATACTTCTGTATCGGCCAGTGATTCATACACTTCATGTACGGTACTCAATGAAGCAAACTCAAAGCGAATCATCCCAAGAACTATCGCAATCAAGCAGAAAGATACGAGTATAAGATAGCCCGACGAGGAAGCTACGCTTCCTCGTCGGGCTATCACCCACACCACCCCAGCCATCATCACCATCCATATTAGATATGCAAAACTCACTTCATAAAGAGATGCGACCAACACCCCACCGACAAACCCGAGTACCCCAATATAAAAATAAAAACTGCTCACTTTTTTAGTGTAGCAGAATTACCATATAAAAAACCGCCTCGACAGTTTGTCGTGGCGGCTGGTGCGGGAAGATACCCGCACCA
>CAZQWL010000014.1:8984-12156 GCA_964597225.1 uncultured Candidatus Saccharibacteria bacterium
GCGTTATTCATCGCTTCATTTGCCAACCTATCTGCCTCCTTATTATCCTCTCGCATTATGTGAGTAAATGTCACTGATGCAAATTCATTCATCAGAACTTTGATATCATTAAAATAAGTCTTCAAACTATCATCCTTAACCTTGTACTCACCATTAAGTTGTCGTTCTACCAATTGTGAGTCCAAATTAAAAGCAGCTTGTATTGCTTTTGTGTCATCAAAAAGTGTCTGCATGTACTCAAGCGCACGTTTTACCGCGGTATATTCTGCGACATTATTGGTTGCTTCTCCGATAAACTCAGACAGCTCTCCTAGCACTTCATTCTTCTCATCCCGTACCTGTACACCAATACCCGCAGGTCCCGGGTTCCCGCGCGCTCCACCATCTGTAAATACTGTTACTTTTTTCATATCTGTATTATATTTAAACTAAATTCTCACACTTAACTCCTCCTCTCTACTTAACTTCTTGTACTCCACATTAAAATTTTACACAACTATACCATATTACTAAACCTTTCGATTAATCGAAAGGTTTAACGAAGACTTTGCCAACGTCGCTTTCCCATTGAAGGCATACCTGCTCGCGAAATAAGTTCAATCAGTTCCCAGAATTTTTCTTTTTCAACTTTTCTTCTATTCAATTCTCCTAAGAGCCTATCGTATTCACCAAAACTATAACTTGTATACATCCGTTTTACCGTTGAAGTGCTTAACTTGAGGCGTGTAGCTGTTTTATACAGGGAAACTTTCTCAGAAATCATAAATATCGCAGCTAGTCTTTTTGCCAACATGACCTTTTCCGTTTTCGTTAGTAAGTCTCCTAAAATATTCTCGGCTGAAGCTTTCGACTTAGGGGCAATAAAATGAACGAGCTCATTAAATAATTTGTTTCTGAGTACGTCATCTAATTTATCTTTTGAAATATGTACCATAAACCTTTCGATTAATCGAAAGGTTTATTATATCATGTTCAGTTTACTTCATGATTACGATTCTACAATATCGACAATACGTAGGCGAGTTTGAAGACGACCCATGAAATGGGACTGTTCTAAATGAGCAAGAATCGTCATTGGTGTACCAACTTTTGGATCTACCGTAAAGTCTGTCGGGAGTTTAAAGAAAGCAATAGCTTCACGTGCATATCCTTTGGTATCAAAAAGTAACTTGGTATGTTCTTTCGTCTTCCCAAACAGCGTAACTTCTTTTGCAATCACACTAGTGAATTTATACAGAGGCTTCGCATTGTCCATACCAAACGGGGCGAGCATCTTTTGCTCATCGAGTATCACACCGTTGATGTCGCCTAATGAAAGTTCCATATCCACCACTAACTCATTATCAATATTCACACTGTCACCCATTTTTACAAATGCATCATTCATCGCCTGGCCTAATGTATGAATCTGTTCTTCATCTACCTCAAAGCCCCCTGCCATATGATGCCCCCCAAACCCAAGTAACTGTTTTGATACTCCTTCCATAATAGTTATGACACTATTAGCACCATTAGAGCGACACGAGCCTTTTATCTTTCCGTTACCATCGCGTCCCCAGACAAATGCTGGCCGATTGTATTCTTCTGCAAGTTTATTGGCTGTAAGTCCCACAAGCGACGGGCGCCACTCTGGGTTACCTAATACAATGACACTGGGTACTTCTGTAAGCATCTTCATCTTTTTGTGTACTTCCTTGGTCATTGCGGACACCATCGTTTTTCTTTCTTTATTAAGTTTCTCAAGACGTTCAACATACACGCCTGCTTCTCCTTCATCGGTTGTAGAGAGCATCCCAAACGCTTCCTCTGGAGAGCCCATACGAGAAGAAGCATTGATACGTGGTCCAATGGTAAAACCAATGTCGTCTTCTGTGAGGTACCGCTGATCTGCTTTTTGCTTTCGCAGTAAGTGTTGGAGTCCTGGGCGTCGTGACTTACGCAATACTTGAAGTCCATAGTATGCAAGTGCACGATTTTCATCACGTAGCGGAACCATGTCTGCAATAGTCGCTATACCAACCATATCTAGATACCACTTCTCCATCCCTTCTTTCAGATCAAAATTACCTTTCGTGATAAGTGCTTGTACTACTTTAAAAATAACACCTGCTCCACAAAGTCCTTTAAATGGGTAGGTATCGCCTATTTGTGGATTCACAATTGCCACTGCATCAGGAAATATATCTTTCGCCTGGTGGTGATCGGTAATAATAACGTCAACTCCAAGCTCATTTGCTTTTTGCACTGCTTCCACGTCGGCCACCCCGCAGTCAATGGTAATAATTAATCCTGCCCCTTCTTGTGCGAGCTTCTCTACTGCAGATACATTCAGCCCAAAACCTTCATAATGCCGGTGAGGGATATAATTTATAAAATTGTCATATCCGATACTTTTGAAAAAATCATGCAGGACAACTCCCCCAGGAATTCCGTCACAGTCGTAATCACTATACGTAATAATTTTTTCTTTTGCTTGTATCGCTTTGAGAATTCGTTCAACGGCAACATCCATATCATTGAGTAGAAATGGGTCATGTAAGTGGTTGTCATATGATGGGTGTAAAAAAGCTTCTGCACCTTTAGCTGTTTCTATCCCTCGGGTATACAAAAGCTGCTGTAGAAAAGAGGAGTATTTTTCTAATTCTTTCTGCACTGCTTTTGGTGCCGTTTCTGCCATACGGTACGTAGCCATAGTATTCATGATACCATTATGGTTACATTAATAATATTTACCGTATGTCTACCTCAATCTTTACCAAAATCATCAACCGAGAAATTTCTGCACATTTTTTATACGAAGATGAACACTGTATTGTTATCCTAGATAAGTTCCCTGGAGTAAAAGGTCAGTCCTTGGTAATTCCCAAGGAACACATTGATTACGCATTTGACCTTGACGACGATACATACATCCACCTCTTTAAGACAGCGAAATTGATTGCAAAAGCATCAGACAAAGCACTCAATGCCGAACGAACATGTCTAGTAGTCGAAGGATTCGACGTACCTCATGTGCATATCAAGATTTACCCAATGCAGGACACAAAAAAAGCACTTGGAGAAATACTACCCCATGGCGTAGAAGCTTCTGATGAAGACCTAGCGGTGGTGGCAACACAATTGATTGCAGCAATTGATGAAAGGATTACATAAATCTCAATATAAAAACAGC
>CAZQWL010000015.1:0-165 GCA_964597225.1 uncultured Candidatus Saccharibacteria bacterium
AGAAGAGGTAGCATTGACTGAAGAGCAGAAGGTGAAGTTGCGGTCGCATGAGTAATCCCTTGCATTTTTAGTGATATTTGTAATAATAGCGAGACTTTGAAGTTTAAAATAAAATTTAATACGCCACCTTAGCTCAGTTGGTAGAGGTGAGAAAGTCCGGGGGAC
>CAZQWL010000015.1:265-11582 GCA_964597225.1 uncultured Candidatus Saccharibacteria bacterium
GATAGGTAAGATGAGAAGCAAAATTTAATACGCCACCTTAGCTCAGTTGGTAGAGGTGAGAAAGTCCGGGGGACTTTCGAACCACTTGTCACAAGTGAGTTGCTGTGGAGATAGGTAAGATGAGAAGCAAAATTTAATACGCCACCTTAGCTCAGTTGGTAGAGCAACTCACTTGTAATGAGTAGGTCGTCAGTTCGAATCTGACAGGTGGCTCCAGGTAAAAAAGTCCCACAAGGGACTTTTTTAGTATCTGACCTGCGTCAGATACGGCCTGGAGCCAAGCCGGAGCGCTGTGAGCCTGCGAACCGTGAGGCGGGTGAGAAAGTCTGGGAGACTTTCGCAAGGGGTTGCCAGATATTTTATGTGAGTAAAATATCGACAACCTGAACAGAAACTGTAAGTTTCGCGAACACTTAGTAGATTATGAGCGAATGCGAAATAATATACTTAGTGATTCGTGTGTCCTCATGCTACTATTTAAATATGAAAGAAATCATTATCTTAAATCCTGAAAATGCTACAGAGTCAGAAATTGACTCATATAAAACCCGAGAAGCATCGCGTGCAGTTGTGTTTGATGTTGATGACAATATTGCTCTACTCCATGTTTCTAAAAAAAATTATTATAAACTGCCAGGAGGAGGAATCGATACAGGTGAAAATAAAATTGACGCATTAAAGAGAGAATGCAATGAAGAGATTGGTTGTGATATTGGGAGTATCGAGGAACTTGGTGTTGTTATAGAATTTCGAAAAATATTTCAATTAAAACAGACTTCGTATTGTTATAAGGCAAAAGTATCCGGAGTTAAGCGAGACCCATCTTTTACCAATTCTGAAATTGATGATGGGTTTGAAATTGTATGGGTTTCGGTATCTGAAGCTCAGAATTTATTAAGAAATTTTCAGACAAATGATAAAGAGGGTTTACTCTATATAATCCCAAGAGATTTAAAAATTCTAGAAGCTGCAAGTCTCGTTTAAAACACACAAATACCCCTTTAAAAGCTTTATTTTAAGCTAAAATCGAGGTATACTCGCATTTATATATGGAGGATTCATCACACCTTTTGAAGTATGCGCAAAGGCCAGACTTTAAAGTAGGTCGAGCTACAGAGCTGTCGGGTAAAGACCGACGGTTTTATCGTTTCTTGGAAATTATTCCTGGAGTCGCTTCATGGGGGACGCTTATTGGGGTACTCTGGCTCTCGAACTACCAGCCGTTTATCGCAGCATACTTTATCATCGGGTTTGCTATCTACTGGGTACTTAAAACTGCGTTTCTTTCCTATCACCTAAGATACAATTGGAAGCGACTGCGTCACCATCTAAAGATTGATTGGGTGAAGATGGTTGAGCGGTTTGAGTTCGGTCATCTATATCAAATGGTTGTGCTCCCATTTTATGAAGAATCAGAAGACATTGTGAATGCAACTATCGAGTCTATCGCGAATACTCGATATGACAAGAAGAGTATCATCATCGTCTTGGCTTCTGAGGAGCGGGCGGGCGAAGGTGCGGCGAAGGTTGCCCAAGCTATGAAAGAAAAGTGGGGAGAAGAGTTTGGTTCTTTCTTGGTGACGGTACACCCCAAGGATGTGCCGGGTGAGATGGCTGGAAAAGGTTCTAATGCAACATACGCAGCTGAACAGGCTCGAGTAAATATACTCGACCCACATGGCATTCGATACAATCACACATTAGTATCTATCTTCGATATCGACACGGTGCTCTATCCAGATTACTTTAATTGTCTCGTGTGGCACTTTATGACTGCGGAAAATCCGCTAAAGACATCGTTCCAGCCAGTGCCTATTTTTAATAACAACATCTGGGAAGCCCCTGCGGTCGCACGAGTGGTTGCGATGAGTAGTACGTTTTGGGAGATGGTACAGCAAGAACGTCCAGAACGGATGGCGACATTCTCTTCTCATTCAGTAAGCTTCCAAGCGCTCTATGAGGTGGGGTACTGGCAAAAGAATATGGTGAGTGAAGATTCTCGAATTTACTGGAACCTCATGCTGGCTAATGATGGCGATTATAGTGTGGTCCCTCTATCATACCCAGTTTCGATGGATGCAAACGCTGCGTCAACGCTCTGGCGGACCGTGAAGCAGGTATACAAACAACATCAACGCTGGACCTATGGTGTAGAAAACTTCTGTTACATTATTTTTCACTTCACCAAAAATAAAAAAATTCCGTTACGTCGTCGTATTTCTATTGGTTTCCAACAGGCAGAAGGGTATTGGTCATTAGTGACCAATCCAATTATGCTCTTTATCCTTGGATGGGCTCCTATTTTCCTAGGGACACCGGAGTTCCATCAGACAGTACTTTCATATAATCTGCCTATAATGGTTCGTAACCTCCTTATGCTCGCAATGTTTGGGTTGGTTATTTCATCAGTTATTTCTCTCACCATGCTACCCCCACGACCAAAAGATAAAAGTCGATTTAAATATGTTGTACTGGCCCTTCAGTGGATTCTTGTGCCTGTGACAATGATTATCTTTAGTGCGATTCCTGGACTGCATTCGCAGACACGTCTTATGCTTGGTAAGTATATGGGCTTTTGGGTAACACCGAAGACTCGCGTATAATACATGTATGTCACCAACACCTGAAGTACAACCTCTTCCATATGCTCAACGTCGCTTTGTATTTATTGCGTCACTGATAGTCTTCTTCGTTACGGTGCCTTTACTGGTATTTTATGCAGTTGGATATAGGTTTGATTTTTCAGGTGATATAAAAAATATTAAAAGTGTAGGAGGAATGTATGTTACTTCTGATATACGAGATATTAAAATGTTTATTAATGACCAACCGGTGGATGATATGCGTATCTTTCAAAGTGCTGCATACATTCAGAATTTAGAGGCAGGTATGCATCAGATACACACACAAGGAGAAGGTGTGCAGACATGGGTAAAAGAACTCCCAGTATTCCCACACTTTGTAACCGAAGTGCAGAGTTTCAATATGCCTGCAATACCTCAGACACGGACCATCACCGAGTATAAAGATCTAGAAGGAAGATCGGTGTACTTTGGCGCGACTTCCACGATGCCATCATACTTTGGTTCATCAACCAATCAATTCCTTGCAACAACAAGTTCTGCCACTAGTTCATACCTTATCAATTCTGAATACACCTATGTAGCAAGTCTTTTTGCATCATCTTCTGTGGAAGAGGCGCTTCTTGAGTCGTTGCGATCTGAAGAAATAAAAAATAGATTTAACTTTGGTGGAATTTCGACCTCAACCGATATAATGACTTCAACCGACAAAGAATATCGAAATACTCGATTGTATGAAGAGAACGGAGATGTGTATATGCAGTGGACTGGTAAAGAAAACGACATCCCGTATTACTACTGTGTCCGTACAGGTGGAGCTACCTCTACAGCACTTCTTTATGGTGAGCAGGTGAGTGTTAGTTTGCGAGCACAAATTATTTCTTCCCCTTCAGAAATTGCAGCAGTAACTGACACAGAACAGGCAGTGAAGAGTAAGTGTCGCGATAGAATTAAGATTAATGTAGGGGACTTTGAGGTGCTTCATTTTGACTACTTCCCAAACAGTCGTGACTTAGTGCTCATTCATATAGAAAGTGGACTGTATGTTGTTGAGGTGGATGATCGTGCATGGCAAAATTCACAACTCCTCTATGCAGGTGAGTCTCTAGAGACCATTTTCGATGGTGGACAGATATTTATTAAGGATGGAGATTATTACCTAGAAGTGTTTACCGAACTCCAACAATAGTATTTATCACTACAGTTTGTTATATTTATTTCTATGCAAAAAGGACACCAACACCCATTGACCCAAATGATTTCTGAGATTAATAGTATTTTCTCTGAGATTGGATTTGTGTTTGCAGAAGGGCCAGAGGCTGAAACTGAAGTGTATAACTTTGATAAACTTAATGTCCCTAAAGATCATCCAGCCCGCGACATGCAGGATACTTTCTGGTTTCGTAATGGTGACGTATCTGAGCCGTCAGTGCTTCGTACACATACTTCACCTGTACAAGCTCGTTACATGGAGTCTCACAAACCACCAATACGGGTCATTGTTCCAGGAAAAGTGTTTCGTAATGAAACTACCGATGCAACACACGAGGCGCAGTTCCATCAACTTGAAGGGTTGTATGTAGATAAGGGTGTACACATGGGGCACTTGAAGGGGACTATTGAACATTTCTTTTCGAAGTTTTTTGGAAGTGAGACGGAGATTCGTTTTCGTCCGAGCTTCTTTCCATTTGTTGAGCCAGGAGTAGAGATAGACATGATGCTTAAAGGAAGTGACAGCAAACTTGCAAATAAATGGATTGAGGTCATGGGGGCAGGAATGGTCCATCCAAATGTTTTAAAAGATGCAGGTATTGATTCAGAGGTATATTCAGGATTTGCCTTCGGTATGGGTATCGACCGGCTTGCGGTGATGAAGTACGGTATCAACGACGTGCGTGATTTATATACAGGAGACCTTAGATTCGTTAATCAGTTCTAATTATGTTGGTATTAAGAAATTGGCTTAAAGATTATATTGGAGACTCTATTCCTTCAGCGGAAGAAATTGAGAAGCTTTTGACATTCCATTCATTTGAGATTGAAGGTGTAGAAAAAGTAGGTGAGCACGAGGTGATTGATGTGGATGTATTGCCAAACCGTTCTTCAGACTGTCTGTGCCATCGAGGCATCGCTCGTGAGCTCGCGACACTTCTTGGGGAAGATTTAGAAAATGACCCGCTACAAAAAGATATTTTATTACAACAAACAGATGTGATTACGGTTGCTATTGAAGACAGCGTAGCTTGTCCGCGTTTTACCGCGTCCCTCATGACTGATATTGAGGTGAAAGACTCCCCACAGTGGCTACAAGACCGACTGGTGGCTCTTGGACAGCGACCCATCAATAATATTGTTGATGCAACCAACTACGTCATGTATGCCATCGGTCAGCCCATCCATGCATATGATGCAGACCTTTTTCCGCAGGTAGATGGTACGTGGCAGTTTCATGTACGCTATGCAAAGGAAGGAGAAGTAGTGAGTTTAATCGCAGAAGGAGGAAAAGACGAAGATAGAGACATTGAACTTACCGGGACAGAAATCCTTATTGTAGATAAGTCGTCAGATACTCCTATTGGTCTAGCCGGAGTAAAAGGAGGACGCTTTGCTGGTGTGCATGAAGGAACGACGAAGATAATTATCGAAGCAGCACACTTCGATGCAACACATACTCGCAAGACTGCACGAGCTAATGGAATTGTTATTGACGCGTCAAAGCGATTTGAAAACGAATGTTCCCGAGATTTACCTCCTTATGCACAACAGGAAATAGTAGCGCTTATTACTGATATCGCCGGAGGGAAATATGAAGGGACTATCGATGAATACTTAGAAAAGAAAGAAAATCCTGAAGTAGCTGTCCGACCAGAAAAGGTCAACACACTTCTTGGTGTGACACTATCTGCAGATGAAATGGAAGCAATTTTGAAGCGAGTTGGTGTGTCTGTAGAAAAGAAGGGAGATAATTTTGTATGTGTTGGCCCCTGGGAACGCACCGATTTGAATATTGAGGTAGACTTTATTGAAGAAATTGGTCGTGTGAATGGATTGGATAAAATTGATTCGGTTGTACCGGATACGGTACCTTTAGTAGAGATAAACGCACGCCACTACTATAGTGAGCAAGTGCGCGAAGTTCTTATTGGACTAGGTTTCTCAGAAGTGATTACTTCATCTTTTAGAAAGAAAGACAAAATTAAACTTCGTAATGCATTGGCAAGCGACAAAGCATATATGCGTTCAAGCCTGGCGAAGGGTATTACAGCAGTACTTGAGAAAAATGCAGGATTCACCGACTTACTCGCCCTTGATGCTATACGAGTGTTTGAAATAGGAACAGTCTTTCATAAGACAAGCGAAAGTATTACAGAATATGTGTCACTTTCTTTTGGGGTGCGTACTAAAACAAGCGGATATAATCCTAAAGATGACGTGCAGATAGAAAATGCGAGGAAGGCCCTAGAAGAAAAATTAGGAGTCGCTCTTGAAATGGATATTGAAAAAGCAGTAGCAGAAATTAATTTCACTAAGGTATTTGAATCACTTCCAGTACCAAATAAATATGTGCATGTAGAAGTTGCAGAAGAAATTTCTTACAAGCCATTTTCACTACATCCTGCAATAACACGCGACATTGCGATGTGGGTTACTGAAGGTACTAGTATCGATGAGGTAGAGAAGGTACTTAATGATGCAGCAGGAGATTTGCGAGTACGCACTACTCACGTAGATGAGTTTACAAAAGATGGACGTACTTCACTTGCATTCCGACTTGTTTTCCAGTCGATAGAAAAGACACTTACCGATGAGGAAGTAAATACAGTGATGGATACGGTATATAACGTAGCGACTGAGCAAGGATGGGAAACAAGATAGTATACAGGTACCGTGTGTAAAAAAGGCTAGAAAATTTGTAGATTTTCTAGCCTTTTTTTGTGTGGAGTCAAGCAGATATTAGAGAGATTATTTGGTATAATATAGTCATATTTATAACTATTATTCATTCCCATGCCAGCAAAAAAAGATACCGCAAAGAAATCAGGAAAGAGTAAAGAAAAGAAGTATGACGCTTCAGCAATTTCAGTCCTAGAAGGGCTCGATCCAGTACGAAAACGACCGGGGATGTATATTGGTACTACTGGTCTGGATGGACTGCATCATCTTATTTGGGAGATTTTCGATAACTCTCGTGATGAGGCCATGGGTGACTTTGCTGACCGTGTGGAAGTGGTCTTGCTTCCAGACAACTACATTCGTGTCGTAGATAATGGTCGAGGGATTCCAATTGATATACACAAACAGACAAAAGTTTCAGCTCTTGAGACTATTATGACAACGCTCCACGCAGGAGGAAAGTTTGGTGGAGATGACACAGGGTATAAGGTATCTGGAGGTCTTCACGGTGTGGGTATTTCGGTGGTAAACGCGCTTTCTACACATACTCGAGTAGATGTACATAAAGACAAAGGGCACTACATGCAGCAGTATGAAATTGGTATTGCAAAAGCAAAGGTAAAAAAACTTGGGACTACGAAATTCAACGGTACTATTGTGGCGTTCCAGGCTGACTCAACCATCTTCCCAGAGGTTGCCTATGATTGGAAGAAGATTGTGAATCACCTTCGACAGCAAGCATACTTGGTAAAAGGTATGCACCTGACGGTCATTGATGCCCGCGAAAGTGAAGAAAAACTTGACCCAAAATCTTTAGAAAAAGAAATCTTCATAGCGGACATGCACCTTGAAGTACCATCTGAGACATTTTATTTTGAAGGGGGACTTAAGTCATTAGTGGCGTTTAACAATCATTATCAGAAACCTGTACATAAAAATATCTTTTACATTGAGAAGGCTGATATTGATGAGAGTGTATATTCAGTAGAGGTTGCATTGCAATATGTAGACGACATATCTTCACGTATTTCAGCGTTTGCAAACAATATTTATAACCCAGAACACGGTACCCATATCACCGGATTTAAAACCGCTCTTACACGAACGCTCAACGCCTACGGAAAGAAAAGTGGACTTATTAAAGAGAAAGACGGTTCATTTACTGGCGATGATGTACTTGAAGGAATCACTGCGGTGATTTCCGTAAAGATGCCCGAAATTCAGTTTGAAGGGCAGACTAAAGGAAAGCTTGGTTCGGTAGAAGCTCGTGGGGCAGTGGAGTCTGTTTTTGGAGAGGCATTTAATATGTTTCTTGAAGAAAACCCAGACGATGCTAAAGCAATGATTAATAAAGTGACGCTTGCCGTACGTGCACGAAAAGCAGCAAAGGCAGCGAAGGATTCTGTAATGCGTAAGGGGGCGCTGGAAGGAATGTCTCTGCCAGGAAAGCTTGCAGACTGTCAGTCTAAGTCACCATCAGACTCAGAACTCTTTGTAGTAGAGGGAGACTCTGCGGGAGGTTCTGCAAAGATGGGGCGTGACCGAAAGACTCAAGCGATCCTTCCACTTCGAGGTAAGATTCTAAATGTAGAACGAGCGCGTATCGATAAGATGCTTGCAAGTGAACAAATTAAGAATTTTGTAATCGCTATGGGTACCGCTATTGGAGATGTGTTTGATATCGATAAACTTCGCTATCATAAAATCATCATCGCTACTGATGCGGATGTGGATGGTGCGCATATTCGTACGTTACTTTTGACACTTATATTCAGATACTTCCGGCCATTGATTGACGGAGGATTTGTCTACATCGCACAACCGCCTTTATATAAAATCCAAAAAGGAAAAGAGATGTGGTATGCCTATACTGAGGATGAGAAAATCGCGATTGTAGGAGAAGAAGAATCAACCGAGTCTGAGGAAGGTGAAGATGAAGAGTCAGAAGAGACTACCAAGAAAGCACCGAAGTATCGTATCCAACGATACAAGGGACTTGGAGAGATGAACCCCGATGAGTTATGGGAGACAACGATGAATCCTGAGAATCGTATTCTGAAGCAGGTGGTTATTGAAGATGCACAAGAAGCAGACCGGGTATTTGATATCTTGATGGGGAAGGATGTTGCGGCGAGAAAATCCTTCATACAAGCTAACGCCCAAAACGCCACCATAGATATTTAAGACAGATTTTGGGCGGACTACTTCGTTATGTTTCAGTAAATTGAAACTCACCGTACTATCCGTACGCCTCGTTTCAATTTCTTCACATGCCTCGTATTCCATCCCAAACTCAAGTCTTAAATATTTGTAGTATATGAAAATAGAAAACAAAACCTTCCATTCGAATGGAAGGTTTTGTTTCGCTGTTGGATAGATATCACAAAAAACCGGTGCCGAAGGCACCGGTTTTTTATTTGATTCTTACGAATCCTGTATGGAGAATTGGTTATTCCACTACTTCCACAGCCCAGGTAAAGCTGTTGTTGTTTTTGTTCACGTCGTTCTTAGCAGTTACTATTGCGCCGAATCGTTCCGCACCAAGCTGAGTAAGTCCGTCAAAACCGAGGGTGATGATTGCTTTCTCGTTTGGCTTTAGGTCCTCTTGTGGTCCTGAAGTATATTCAATTCCAGAAGGAAGACTTGCTTCGTAACTCCAAGACTTAGCAGTCTTAGTACCGATGTTTCGTACAGCGAACTGGAATGCACCCTGTTCGTCTTTGTCGATTGTTCCTGCTGGTACAAAGTTCTTTCCAGAAAGTGTCCCTACACCAAGGTAGGTTACCTCAAGGTCGATTTTTCCATTGGGGTCTGAAGTAGGAATTGCGTAGATAACTTCTTCAACCACCTTAGGCTTTGGTGCAACATACACAACTTCTGGTTCTTCTTCCACAGTTGTAGATTCACCTGCAACTTCGCCTGCAGTTGTTTCTTCCTCATTTTCTTCTTCAGTATCATCAGATGCAACAGTACCAGTAGGAATCGATGCATTTACAATAGTAATCTGTGAATGAGTCTGAGCAACTTCCATCTTAGAATTCTTCGGAGTATGCGTCACTGTATATGGAATATCCACAAATCGCTGCTTCTCAGAAGAGACGATGACATCCAATGTAGTCTTGTCTCCAAGAATAAACGGTGTATCACAGTCTAAATCGATTACATTTCCTTGTGCAGTACGTACTTCAACTGAAGCACCTTCAGTACAAGAGTGAGTAAAGGTATATGAACCTTCTCGGCTGAGATCTGTCCACGAGAGTGTAAATGCGTCACCGGTATTTACAACACTGTTCTTAGTAGCAACGGTAAGAGTTGCATCTTCATTATAATTGTATACTCCGTCTGCAATAGAAGCCAATGAGCTAAAAGCAGAAGGGATGATACTTACAATTTGCACCGCAAGCCATACTGCAAATAGAATCGCAGCCACAAAGCCGATGATGGCAAGTGTCTTTGTAGTCGACTCTTTTTGTTCGTTAGTTACCTGGTTCATAAAATATGTATATAAAGTAGTAAAGTGCACCAAACGCTCTTAGACTATATGTTCAAAACACCCTTTATATAACAATAAAGAGGGAAGAGCGATATAGTTTGTGAGAACGGAGCTCCATATTGGGAGCAGTACGAAGGAACAATAGCATGGTTTAGAGTTTATGTCAAGTATTGATAGTCTTCCTATATCTATATATTGAGTTTTGATACGTCTAGTATCTCGTAGGTCCGGCGATTTGCCTTAACAGGCACTGTTCAGGTTGTCGTTATTAATTCAAATAACTGGTAACCTCTTGCAAAAGTGTTTAAACACTTTTTCACCCAAGGGCAGAACAAATCGGAACACAAGTTCGTAAATAGTCCCTACGCTCGTTTACTCACTTGACAAACATTCAAAACGGTGTATGATAGTCGAAATTAAATTATTTTTTATGAAAGCAGCTACTTCATTTAATGAGCTATATCGTCAGATTCGCCTACGAAAGGTGGCATTTTTTGTAACGTTCTTTGTTGCAGTGCTTTTGGCATACACCGTACTGTTTATCATTGACTTCATTCCAGAGCCGGTAAAAGAAGTTCCTGTAGATAAAGCTACTACCCAGACACAGGTCCCTCAAGAGGTAGAAGAGATGGAAGAAGTTGTGGAAATGGTGCCAGCAGTAGACTCACCACTCCCGCTAAAGGTCATTTTCGACACGCTTGATAGAGAAGTAACAGTACTCAATCCTGCATCACGTGCAATTGCAGCGTTAGATACGGCGCTTCTTGATGGGGCAGTGCGGCATCCAGACTCAGCTGATTTTACGGAAGATGGGAATATCTTTATCCTTGCTCATTCTAGCTATCTACCGAACGTATTTAATAAGAATTTCCAAGCATTTAACGGCATCCAAGACCTTACATGGGGAGATACAGTACGCCTGCAGTCTGAAGATATGGAGTATGTATACCGTGTAGACAAGGTGTATAAAGCAATGGCGTCTGAAGTATTCGTGCCAGAAACACCAGGAGAAGCAAAGTTAACTCTTGCTACTTGCGACAGTTTCGGTTCAAAAGACGATCGATTTATGGTGGAAGCAACCCTTGTTGAGTCGCATAAGATATAGTATAAGCCGTATAAACGCTTTATTTTAAAACGTTTATACGGTATTGTACTGAGCAAAAGCAGACACTCTTCTATAGCCCTTGACATATACAAGTATTCATGCTAGTATATAGGGAATAGAGAACATGTTCTTTGAGCAAAGCGCTCAATCGTTCACTCCATCAATTTCTTAAGAAATTAAGAAATATCAAGCTTAGTCTCCGGAAATCTCGACGTAAAGTCGATAATTTCTTGATATCGAGCT
>CAZQWL010000016.1:0-7886 GCA_964597225.1 uncultured Candidatus Saccharibacteria bacterium
TGTAACTGCATTGTGTCAGCTGCGTCTACAACGTCGGCATCGGTTGATGTTGCAGTCCATGTCACGGTCTCACCTGGAAGTTTTCCAGAGTCGTCAGAATAGAGTGTGAAGGATGGACGGTGGTTTACGTTAAAAGGAGAAGATGTCGTAGCTGTTCCTTGTTTTGAGACCGCATTACACCTAGGTAATGTTGGATCATCGTCACACACCCATGCAAACCAGGTGTTTGACTCTGCATCACCATCTAGAGCAGTTCGTGTCGCAGTTGCTTCTGCACCAGAGGTGGTACTAGCAGACACTGCCCATTGTGTTGCACCAACATCACAAGTTGGTGGAGCAGTCCCTAGTGAACCAGGGTTCGCTGCTGCATTTGCTGTTGGCGCTGCACCATCACTACAGATAAGTAGGAAATATGGGGCACTGTTTGAGTCTGTTGCAGTTGCAACCCAAGTGGTATCTGAATCTGTATTGGTCGGTGTAGATGTTGAAGACTCAGTACCTTCTTGTGCATCAACAGTCCATGACGGTGGGGTGTTCAGTACCGTCAAGGTAGTAGTAGCAATTCCCTGGGCTTGCACCTGCTGAAACTCTTGTGCTCCGATGTTAAGCAAGAAAATAACTGCGAAAACCATCACTCCAATAAGTGAGGTGAGCACGGTAATCTTCCCGGCTGTGTGTAAACGTTTTGAAAACTCTTGCATGTTGTACGACATAATAAATAATAATATCTACCTTATAGTCTATAGTAACTTTTAGATAAAAACATGAGTTATGCACACTCTTACGTTTTCTCAAGTATATATTAGATGTGCGTGGAACTTGTTTCTACTCATTTAATGCACAAGTTATACTTGTTTTATACAGAGATATGCAGTGGTTATACACAGATAACAAAGGACGGTACCTGCAGTACCGTCCTTTGTTATCTATCACCTAACTAAACACTACCTATTACTAGCTAACTATTCATATCGAATTGCATCAAGAGGATTCAATGTCGCTGCACGTTTAGCGGGGAAAATTCCTGTTAGGTACCCTACCCCAGCTGAAAAGATTGCAATAAATACTAGAAAATCAAGTGGGAATGCAAATAGTTTTACCGACTCACCACCAAATTGACTCGCAGCAAAGTTCAGCATCAAATTCACCACTGTCCCAAGTCCTACCCCCATGACAATACCCGATATACCTCCAAGGAACCCAACCACAATAGACTCGGAAACAAATAGCCACTTAATATCAATGGGTGCCGCGCCAATAGTACGCATAATTCCAATTTCTTTGGTACGCTCAAGCAGGGTCACTGTCATAGTATTGAACATTCCGATAGCCGACACAAGGAGTGCAATACCACCAAATGTCGCCAATACTGCCTGAACACCTTGAAAAATCTTAGTAGCTTGTTCTACTGTCTTTGACAGTGCTGTTACTCGGTACCCTGCTTCAATAAGCTCCTCTTCAACAACAGGAAGAAATTCATTTGTATCCACACGAACTTGAATACGCTCGTATTCTTCTATACCTACATGTTGTCGCAACTCAGGAAGCATCATTAACGCATTAAGAACCCCTTCTTCTTTTGTAATTCCCTTTACGGTATATTCTTTATCTATAAAAATCTCATTGATGTCATCTGTGCCATCATCGGCGGGTACCAACAGTCGGAATTTTACCTTCTCCCCAATAAAGTTTTTTACTTCTTCATCATCGATACCAAAAAGCTTTAGCACTGCTGGAGAAAGCATAATTTCTGTACTATTGTCTAAATCATCATCTCCAAATACTTCACCAAATGACGGTACAATACCAGCATAGCGAATATATGGAGGCTCTACACCTTGAATAAAGAGATTTCCTGTAAGCCCTTTGTATGTTACTAACGCAGGAAATCGTGCAAGAGGTGCGGCATCAAGTACGTGTTCATTAGCCTCGAATTGCGCGACGGTTTGTGTAGTAAGTTCTAGGTTTTGTGCCCCGGTTGCAGATACACCAAGTGACAGAAGCGTCTCCCCAAACACAATCTGCTCTAAAATAATCTGTTGCAATCCAAACCCAAGCCCCACTAGCACCACAACCGCTCCAGTACCCACCCCCATACCTAAAATAGTCAACCAAGTACGCATGGGGTTGGTTCGGAATGCTCGGGTAGATAATTGTGCTAGATCTTGTACTCGCATATAAACAGTTTAACTTTTATAACTAACATCTACTCCTTGGGCAATAAGCTTTTCAAAGTAACGTGCTATGTCGTCGGACTCATTTTCTGTGAGGGCTAAACCTCCAGTGGTGATACCCTTTTGTAGCCGTTCATGGAATACATCTTCGTGAGACACTCCCACTACTCGGTCTGCAATGATTTCAATCAGGTTATCATCTTGCTTTTTTGATAGATGCATCCGATGTGCCTTAAGTAAGTGGTCACGTAATCTTTCTGAGAGTTTATGTTGATCAAAGAAGGCGTACTCCTTATCATTTCCTTTTCTAAATCGACGGATATCATCTGCCTGATGAAGCATCTGGAGTGATATCTTCGCCATTCTTTTCGCATTTTTTTCTGGTATACCTACGCCCCCTTGATCATATGGAAGTGAGAGAGTTTTGATAAATGCATGCTTATCAATCTTTCCTGCTATAAAGAAATTAATGACTCGTTCTATTCGTTCGATTTGATCAAAAGTGTATTCTTGAGTCAAGAAATTCACCATACTTTTTACTCGAAGTGTATCAATGGAGTCATATGGGAAGAGTCGCGCCAGTTGCTCAAGTTCAGTTACAATAGTCTCCCCTTCCTTAACCGGTTTAATTTGTTTTCTTTGAGGGTTCACCACCTCACGGACAATTACTCCATCTTTCAGGTAGTACACACGGTGTGCGTAACTCAAATGGGCCGCATTATGCGACACCATAATCACCGTTCGTTTATCAAACGTGTTAATCTCGTCAATTTTATCCATCACTTGCTGTGTAGACACAGAGTCGAGGTTGCCAGTAGGTTCATCGGCCAACAAAATACGCGGATCATTAATCATCGAACGAGCAACTGATACACGCTGCTGTTGTCCCCCAGAAAGCATTGGGGTAATTTTATGAGAAACTGCACCTACACCAAATCTGTCCAGGAGAGCCTGTGCACGCCTATTTCGCGTCAACTTGTCTTTGTTGGCAAAAATCATCGGCAATGCCACATTGTCAAGTACTGTAAGTGATGGAATCAAGTTAAACTGCTGGAAAATAATACCCATCACATATCGCTGGAAATACACACGGTCTTCAATAGGAAGTGCATAAATATCCTCCCCTTCGATGAGCATTGTTCCATTACCTGGAGGTAGCGAGCCTTGAATAGAGTACATAAGCGTAGACTTCCCTGATCCAGATGCACCAAAAAGAATAATATACTCTCCTTCATAGATGTCGGTACTGGCACCAGAAAGAGCCTTAAACTCATTGCTCTTACCTTTGTTGTATATAATGTCGAGATCTCGACAGATGATTAAGGGTTTAGCCATATACTAATTCGTAATATTCTTAACCCATCCAAATGTTGACTCAAAGTTTTCTAGAATCAAATCGATAATACTTTTTTCCTGAATAGGAGTAAACAGCACGAAGTTTTCCGACTGGATGTTGTTACCGGCTTCATCAGCACAATTAAGCCAGAATTGGTATACCGTTGCGGGTGCGAAGTCTACAATGACCTCTACATGTCGCTCAGAGTAACTCACGGTATCAGCCTCCACTACAGTTGGTTCAACTCCACCTGCAACTCCTTCAGTATACGTCAGTGTACAAAAGGCAGGTTCGTCTGTTTTCCACTCCACAATACTCTGAATACGTGACCCGCTTCCAGGGAAGAGTGTTGAATCATTAGTTACATTAGAAATGATAGGTGGCGCAGTGTCTTTTACTGTAATAAAAGTGACTGGTTGGCTCTTCACTCTATCTCCTCCCCCGTTTTCAGCAATAACAAATGCTACATACCGTGTACCTAACGTAAGATCTGCCAGACGCATCTGGTGAGTAGTGGCAAGTGTTGGGCGACCTTTTGAGTTTTGCACACCCGTGGTAAGGTCCTGATACTCAATAAGTGCCTTAGCAGGTACTGTTGTATCCCACGCGAGTGTGGCTGCGTTTTCTTCCACTTTTACAATACGAAGGTTACGGATGTTGGGTAACGAAGCTTTTGTGGTAAAGGTATAGTCAGCACTTTCCCCAAGTACCTGTAGCTCATCGGTAGATTGTACCTTGAAGTGATACTCAGTAAACGGTTCAAGTCCAATAATCTGAACCTCATGGTCGGTCACATATCCACTGGTGTTTGATTGTGAAAAGGTGTAAGAATTTCCTGTATATTGTGATGTTGGAGAAAATAGCACCGTTGAGTCAGAAGCACGATCAGTTGTCCACTTTACAATAGCGGTGATGGTCTCTGGAATCACTGTTGGAGGACCAACGATAGTAAGGTCATCAGTAATACCCTGGATAGCCTCAATGGTAATATCGAGAATCTCTTGCAGCTGTTCAACTTGTGTAATTTCCTTGATGGCTTCTGTAATGTCTTTGGTTGTTGTTTCCTGTGAAGTTGTCTCAGTGGTACTACTGTCAGAGCCCTGACCTTGACCTGCGGCTTCTGCATTAGCTTGCCCTGCTCCATCACTATTACTAGAGATATCACCAGTTTGCACTTTGTAATCTGCAGAAATACCCTGGTTTCCCTCATCATCAGCTGATACTACTCGGAAGTGATACACACGTCCTGGCTCGAGATCATCAAGGGTAATGGAGTGCTCCCTTTTATCTGTCTCAGGGATACGGATAATTCCATAATTTTCCTGTAGTCCATAGTTTACCAATGAGTCTGCATCTTCATTTGTTTCCCAAGTAACGGTAATTGATGTCTCAGAATTAGTGGTCACCTGTACGTTTGAAAGTTCTGGTGCGGTCGTATCATTTGACTGAGCCTGCGCCACAGAAAATACACAAAAAACACTCACAAGAACACCAAAAAACTTTGCTTTCATTAGGTTAATAATAGCACTAGACTGGTAATGAAAGTTACGAATTCCCCACATAAAAAATAGACTGGCACCATGGGTACCGGTCTATGTTTCATCTCTCCATACACAGGTCTGACCTGTGTATGGGTGTGTTCTCTGTGTTAGTCGCTTACTACATAGAATGTATTGAAGCCAGTGTGTGGAGCACTGTTGGTACCACTTGGTACGTGGATTCCCCAGAAAATGTGATCTTCTACAGCAGGTGTAGCAACTGTCGGCTTATCAAGATCTACTTCTACAGCATTGTTTACTACACTCAGTAGAGAACACACAGTACACGAACTATATGTGAAGGTACTTGTTGCATACTTCTGATTACTCGCATCGATAATCGATACCGCACCATCGGTCATGTCAGTCCCTGCAATTTCGATGTCAATTGCTTCATTTCCCTGGTTGATAAGTGTCGTGCTTGGATTAAATGCACCAGTATCGCTGTTTAGATCGACTGTACCGTACCCGATTGCATTATTTACATCCATTGCACGTAGTGTGAGTAGGTCAACAGGGATACTAGTACTGAAGTCGTACCCACCAGCTGCATCATTCACCTCAAGGAAGGCATACCAATCTTCCCCATTTATATCGGTAGGGTCGGTATGGAATTGCATATCAGCAGTACAGGTAAGTAGACAGCTATTGCCAGCGCATGCGGAGAATGAACATTGCCCCGCTGTTGTTGTTTTATAACAATTATTATCATCTGCAATACATGCCGCACCTGATGAAGTTGTATAGAACGTACTACTTGCCGCTACCAAATCTGCATACCCATTGAAGTCAGTGACTGTGGTAGTTGCAACAACAGCTGTTGTTGTTCCTGGGGTGAGCGTAATATCAGCCCCTCCATTGAACGTCACAGTGTCCATAGTTGGGTCAAATGCAAGGGTAAGCTCCGCGATAGAAGCGTACGAGTCGAGCAACGCTCCGTCGTTGGTTACTCGGAAACAGTACGCGTCATTTACCGCATTTACTGTCAGGTTAAGTGCGTACTCAAGCTCAGTATAACTTCCTTGTGTAACATCAATATCTGCAGTCTTGTTGCTTGGGCTGGTCACGGTTTCACCTGCGACAAAGTCGAGTGCTCCTACAAGCAAGTGGTCGGTCGTTGCTCCACCATCGGTAATGGTGGTAGACGCAGTCATACACACAGCGGAACCTGCACACCCTGCTACATTAGGCACCACACCGAAGTCGCCTGAAGATACCGCCTCACAACTCGGTGCAGTGAGTTTGGGTGCAAATTCTAGTTTGAACTGTTGATCTTCAATAGCCAATCCAGAATTTTCAATCGCCATTCGTAGTCGAATAGTATCTCCAAAGGCAAACCCTCCTACAGGTGTATCCTCTTCTGCCGCCCATGTCGCACCTCCTTTAGTTTGCTCTGCACCGAAGTAAGCTTGCGGCGTAGTTTCGGTTCTATTTTGAGAAGTAAATGAATCCCATCCACCATTGAATCCCCAGTACGTCACTCCAATACCTCCAGATGTATATGTAGCATCGGTTGCAGTAGTTGTCGCTGCCACTGTCCCACTTGAGTCAAAGAGTGTGACGTCGATAGTATCGTCCGTCTGCCAGTCGATTTCTACACTATACCAACCTGTTGCATATGTAACTGTTGTTGATGCAAGTACTGTTACACCACCATACGTGTCGGTACTTTCTGCATCTTTCACTAATGACATTCTGTCTACTCCAAATTGTTCTAGACACACCGCGTAGTTTAAGTTGTCAGTTCCTGGATTTTGCACTCCAAAGAGTGTACATGCTTCATCAGAGGAACCAACACCAGTGTCGACGTACTGCTTGTATCGGATAATCTCACCTTGACTTACTGTAACGTCTGAACGGAAGATACCATCTGTTGCACGTGAGCCTTCAAACCCAGAAGTATCCAGTCCAAACCCTCCACCGTAGGCAAATGAGCCACCAGCAGTAAACAACCCTGTGTCACCTGTGTACTCAGAGATGTTTCCATCATCGAAGTCGTCAGCTGCGGTGAATGTCTGTGTGCCTGAGCTTGTAGTAGTTGCCGTGTTGTGATCGTAGTACATAAATACTTCAGTGGTACTTTCTGATGCCATACTTGGCACCTGCACCCACACTTCCGCTGAGACTCCTACAGAATACTTCTCAATCCAGTATGGGATTGATGATGTTCCAGAGCTATCAGTAAATCGTAGATCATCGAAGTCAGTCTGCATATCTGCGTCATATACTACATTCATCTTCACGGCAATGTCACTGTATGAGGAAGTGTCTTCATTTACTACACGTACTCGATTCCTTACTCCCCAATCATTATCAAACCATGTACTATCAATTGCACCTTCACCGCCATCGTCATTTCGCCAACGATAGTGTGTCTGTTCTGTCAGAAGACAGTCACTATCATCCCATCGGATGGAACTACAGTCATCAGACCCATCAATATCGAATGCTTCACCAGAGAGATTGCCGGTGTGTTCTGTGAACGACCAACTACTGGTAGTTGTCGCATCAAGTGAGACGTTTACACCACCGGCGAATCCTGCGTTTACGAAACTGGTACCAGTTGTTATCAATGAGGCGTTGTTATTTAATGCAGTAGACTTAAGAGTAATAGACACAGCATTGTCCTTACTTTGTGTAAAGGCACCATTGGAAAGCGAAGTGATGGTAGGTGCTCCTGAGAACGAAAGCCCAGCCAAGTCTTGGTCGCTAAAGTCGTAGTATGATGCGTTGAATGTACCTCCAGACACACTCATCACATAGTCTCCAATACCAGCACTTCCAATAGTTGTCGTTGCAGCTGATGTACCTATAATCTCAAGGCCTGCTCCAATCATT
>CAZQWL010000016.1:7986-11564 GCA_964597225.1 uncultured Candidatus Saccharibacteria bacterium
CCAGAATCAAGTACGAGCGTAGTGTCAGTCCATGTAGTTGCTGCACCGCCAACAGTATTACTAAATACTCCTTCTACACGAAGTGTAGTGCCAGACTGTTGGGTGAAGCTACTTGCTGCTGATATCGTGAAGTTTCGTGTTGCAGTGGCATTGCTTGCAATAGTCCATCCTCCAGACGCACTACCAAATACTACGTTGTAGAAATCGTTACTTCCCATATCTACGGTTTCACCTACATCTGATGAATTAAAGAGAATGGTTCCGCTTGCATGTGTAAGTACACCTCCGGTAGCATCAAGTGATCCGCCTATAGAGAGAGTACCACTTGCTGCAAGTACTGTTCCTGAATTTACATTAAGCGAGCCTGCTAGTGCCAAGCTGTTGTCATCCATGGTCAAATCTCCAGAACCTATGTACGTCACTGAACCTAAGTCAGAGCCATTTGCATAGAGAGTTGAAGCACCCGCACTATTCAAGATAAGCTCAGAGCCATTATGAGTGATTGTTCCTCCTTCGTTTCGGAAGTTTCCATCAATAGCGAATGTGCCAGACGGTAGTGACACTGTTCCATCTACGATAGTAACTGAGGCTGTTGATGTTGCATCAGTATCAGACATATTCCAACTTCCAGAGCCAGTGAAACGCAATTCATCAATATCAGAACCATCGAATGCCACGGTTAAGTTTGCATCAGTTCCATCCAGTACCAATACTGTTCCATTATTCACAAACGATCCACCTGTTGCATCGAATGCCCCAGTGACCGTAGTAGTTGCGGTAGGCAATGTAACGGTTCCTCCAGAAATAATGAGGTTTTGTGTATCAAGTGTGTCGTCTGAAATCGTCCAGCTTCCTGAGCCAGTAAAGGCAAGATTATGGAAGGTATCATCATTTATATCGACTGTTCGACCTGCCCCTGAAGTGGTAAATGTCGTGGTAGAAAATGCCGCATCAAAGCTTGCTCCAGCTCCTGATACGAACGAGCCACCGATACTGTGTTCTTCAGTCCCGATACTGGTCCATTTTGCATTATCATAGAGCTCGAGCGTTCCGTCATGCGCTGCACCTGCGCCACCTCCAGACAGCGTCACATTACCAGCTGGTGCAAATTCTTTACTTGTCCAAACAATAAGCTTAGTGTTTGCAGGCAAAGTAAGTGTGTCTGTCCCTGCATCTACGGCAGTAAATGGAATGTCTGGGTCGTCAGATGAGTCCCATACCGCAAGGTCTGCAATACGTACTTGGTCAGTACTTTCGTGACGGACAATGACCCTGTCTTCATAGATATCCATATTAAAGATATTTGAAATTGGATCGGTGGTGATTGTCGCACCCTGTTCTACTTCACCATCAATGTACGCAACAATACTGTCAGACGGACCAAATCCTATATTTGGTATTGAGTATGCACCAGTTACTGCGTCACATGTTGTGTTGTACGCAGTGAGTCCTGCGACCATAATGGTCACGTTATTAGTCACTCCATCACACACAGTGTGTGCTGTTGTCCCTTCGTCAGAATATACCGTACCTCCAATGGTAATCAGCGCCGCAGAGTCAATCCAAACGATTTCTCCCGGGTCACCACCGTCATTATCGAGCGCTTCACCGTCGAGATTTCCAGAGTGATTTGTAAACCGCCATGAGGAGACCGATGTACCCGTTGCAGTTACGTTCAATGCTCCTACGACTCCTCCGTCAAAGTTGAAGACGTTGAGGTCGAAGTTCTTTGCAGGGTTTGCATCAATTACAGTTCCTCCTACAGTAAGCACCTGAGCTGCGTTTATTTCTGCAAGTAAATCGAGGTTGTCAAACTTGTCTACCGTCGCAGTACCTGTAAAGATGATTCCATCAGAAGTCAGATCACGTGGTGTCGCATACTGCCAGCTGGTTGACGCATTACTTCCTACATACAACTCATAGATACCACTTCCTTGGTTTTGAATAGTTGTGGATGCTGACGAACTTCCAGTTACTGAAAGTGACCCACCTAGGTACTTCGCCCCACCTGATCCAGCGATATAGACATCGGCCTGCCGTTCTACTCCTGATAAATCTGCACCATCCCAATCTCGAGCATAATCCCAGTAGTCGTTATAGCTACTGTTGATATAGTCACCGAAGATGTACAAGTCACCAGCTACGTCACCATGATCCATTGAGTAGAGCGAGCCATCAGTATTTATGGTTGTTGTTACGAAGCTTGAATCCCACACTCGTGGTTGCGTGCTTGTTCCCACAATAAATGTTGCATAATCATCACTTTGTCCCTTTGTGTTAATTACATAGGATTGCCCACCATATAGATACAATGTTGAGCCAGTCCACGTGCTTGCGAAGCCTGGATTTGCAAATGTTCCACCAACTGCCAAAGAGCGTCCACTATCAAGCGTGAAGCTCGTGAAGTCTCCAATGAGCATGTCATTTGTAGAGGTTGCATGTTCAGTAATGTTGAATAATCCAGTCCCTGTTAGTGACAAGTCATAGAAAGATGAGTTACCCGCTGCGATAGTCTCTGTTCCGGCTGTTGCTTTAAACTCAACCTCCCCGCCGTTTGCGATAAACACGCCATCATTATCCCAAGAGCCATATGCTTCAAGAGTATTGCTACCACTTCCAATTATTGTTCCTTTTGTGCCGATGTAAATATCTTCCCCAACAGCAAGCGTCGGGTTATTCAATGACAGGTCGAGTGTTGAAGTTGCATGACGACCTACCACCAAGTCATTAAGGACCGATAGTCCAACACTTGGTGCAATAACTGATACCGTTCCCGTAGCAGCGTCAATGTGAAGATTATAATATGCAGTATTAAGAACATTTTCTGCTGTTCCAGAATATTGCACAAGACTTGTGTCTTCCAAGAATGTTCCTGTTTCGATAAATACTGTACCCGAGCCAGTGAGGTCCCATACTGAACTTCCTGCATCAAGGAAATGACTTGCTGCAACGGTAAGTGTCCCTCGTATTGTGGTAGTAGCAGAGCTTGCAGGTGTTGTAGTATCTGCATTACTGCCGTCTCCAAGGGTAAGATTATTAAATGACCATGCTTCTGCGCCTCCAAGAGTATTTGCTCGTTTGATAAGCGTAGTACCTCCAGTCATGTCGACGACACCTGCTCCAGACAACGATCCTGTTTCCACAGTCATGTTCGCAATACCAGATACCGTTCCGTTACTTACTAAAATATCAGTATCAGACACAATTGGTGTTTGCACTGCCCATCCACCTCCAACGCCTGCAAATTCCATATCATAAAATGTAAGAGTCGAACTTGCTGCAGAACCAATTTGTTGCCCAGTTGAAGTGGCAGTAAATGTCACCTTACTTGAAGCTCCAGTATAGGTTGCACCTGTCTCAGCATAGAATGAACCACCAATGGTAAGTGCATCAGTACCCGCAGCAGTGTAAGTACTGTTTGTACCAAGTAGCAACGATCCGTCTGATGCCGTTGTTCCAACACCTTGTAGGTCTACAACACCCCCTGGGATAAATTCTTTAGAATCCCAGACCATTAGTCCACTTCCAGGGAGTACTGTCAGAGTGTCCGGCGCACCAACTGTTGCAGTATATGGAAT
>CAZQWL010000017.1:0-11203 GCA_964597225.1 uncultured Candidatus Saccharibacteria bacterium
ACTATCATCCCATTGTATAGACCCTGGGTCACCTTCGTCATTGTCGAATGCCTCACCATATAGGTTTCCACTTCCTCCAGAGAAGAGCCAGAAAGTCGCGGGGACACCATCAGCGGTAACATTGTAGATAGTGGTAGCTTCAGAACTGGTTGCGTAAAATGTAGCAGTGTCTGTAAAGTTAGTATACTCTGCACTTCGGCGAGCAGTGCTTGGGGTAGTAGTTGCAAAACGAAGCTCATCAACTTGAATATCTGAACATGTCGTTGTTTGATAGCACCCAATACGTAGGCCAGTGTTTGATGGGTTCTGCGAGGAAGTAATCTGTGTTACCGTGTCGCGCAACATATCATCTTCATAAATTTCATTTACTGCACCATCAGCTGCTCGCCCAATAGTCGTAAAGTGATGCCAGATACTATTGTCATAGCCAGCAACATGATAATGGGCACCTGAAGTAATCCCGAAGAAGTTTCGCCCTCTGAAAGTACTGTCGTAATTTGGCATAAAGGCTAGGTACGTTCCGTTGTTGCTCCCCCCTCCTGTACCAAACTGCCAAAGTGCACCATTATCCACAGCGGTCATGAAGTACAACCCAGAGGAAATAAGGTCATCCCCAGCAGTCCATGACCAACCAGCATTTTCCATACGTACACTACTCGCCGTCATGTCGATTGCTTCACCAAGCAGACCAGTAGTAGTTGCAGCTGTTCCTGTTGTAGTTACCAGGTCTCGCCCATGCTGTGTCGCATCTTTTGCTTCGAAAATGCCGTCATTAAAGTGATACACCGCTTCGTAATCAATCCACACTGCTTCTTGTCCGTATGTGGCATCCTTGGCATATGCAACAGCCGAAGGATTATTGAAATGAACATAAAACACAGATTCTTTATTTGCCGAAAGTGTTGGTGCTAGGAAGTGAAGTTCACCTGTTTGCGTAGTGGCATCAATCCACACCATATCAATAGGAAGCTCATCAGCACCCCTGGTAGTCACACGAATGTCACGGCCATCACTTTGTACACCAGCCCAGAAGTCAGCTCCAAGTGTCGAGAGATCGACATACACAGGGAAATCTGAAAGCTCAGTGTCAATTGCACTTGGATCTATTGAAACAATAACTTGATCTGTCCATGCAACGTCATAGAAGGATGTTGTAGTGGTAGTTGCGAAGTATACCCGTTGGAATTCTGAAGATGGCTGTAGGTTAATGGTAGACACGTCGGCTGTAAGGCCACTTCGTCCACTACTTACCTCAAATTTTGCATCAGTAAGTGTTGATACTGTCGATGCATTGGTCAGATTCAACCCATGAATACCCATACCTTTCATTTGTGCATACTGCATATCAAGCGTTGCTCCATCAAGTGTTATTTCATAGAGTCCAAACAGTTCTTGTACGGTTGTAGTTGCTCCACTAACACCATTTATGTGGAGTGTGCTACCTGTTTCAAATACCAGCTGTGATGCATTTTCTACCTCGACGGTCACAACACGCTCACTTCCTCCCGAAAGGTCGGTGCCATCAAAGTCAGTTGCATAACTCCAGTACTCATCTCCTGCTGTTCTTTCATAATCTCCATAAATACGAAGTAGTCCATCAGTAGCCGCAAAATCAGGCATATAGATAGACGAACCTGACTGAATAGTTGAGGTGCTGATACTGGAATTCCAGATCACAATATCAGAGTCAGCTGATACTTCCATCGTGGCGTAGACATCACCTGCAGAAAGCTTGTCCGTTACAACATAGTCACCCCCTGTGAGCACCAATGTACTATCATCCCATGTGGTCACTGCTCCCATAGCGTTACTAAATGCTCCTTGCACGGTAATAGTCGTCCCTGTTGCCTGCGTGAATTGTGCCCCAGAGACAAGTGACATATTGTTCTCAACAGTAATGTCTGCCACTGTAAACCAGTCTCCTCCTGCATTATTAAAGGACAGGTTGTGCAGAATCGTATCTCCAACAGAAATTGTCTCCACTCCTGCAGAACTATCCATAGTGGTTGTGGCATTGTTTGCATCTAAAATGGCATCAGTGACAGTAAATGATCCTCCTATGGTCAAGTTTGAACTTGGTGCAATAACCCTTGTTCCAATAATAACTACGTCTCCATCAGCATCAGTTGTAGATTCATTAAGTATGTACGTCGCAACTGAATCAGATCGTATAGTTGCGGTACTTGTTGCATAGAAGACATCTGGAGTATTTTGATTGGAATATGTAGAAGCAAGCCACCCAGCACTCCGTGCAGCACTTGACATACGTGCCTCATCGATCAGTCCTATGAAAAATGATGAGTGGTTTGTGTCCCCGCGTGCCCCAAATTGCAGACGTGCTGTATTTGAACCTATGACACCTGTTTGTGCACGACCAAAGACAGACGAACCATTTTTGAATAATTCTTGCGTAACTTTGTCATACACCACCGCACTGTGATACCAAGTACCAAGTGATGTACTAAATGAAGTACCTCCGTCCCACACCCAGTGTGGCCGCCATGCGTATGTATAATAACTACCTGCTCCAGAAGCTTCGTATAGATTTTCTTTGTTGTATAAAATCCTACCGTTTGTTCCCCCTGCAGTACTTGGTTGATACCACATTTCTATAGTCCAATCACTTGCTCCCGGGTTAAGTACATCGCCAAAATCAATATAGTCATTCCCATCAAAACTTTGTGCTTGACCAAGTACACCAGTACTTTCAAGTGGTTGTGTTGATACACCCTTTGTACCCATGTATCCATTACCAGTACTATCATAAATAGTAGTATCTGTTTCATCATTCATGTGCCATACACCTTCATAACTGTTTGTCCATACGTTTTGTGCACCATAGGTATCGGTGACATCATATGCACTGATTACATCTGTATTATCAAAATACAAATAGAAAGAGGTGTCTAAACCAGCTGGTAAACTTGATGCTCTGAAATATAATTCTCCAGTTTTAGCACCAGTATCAATCGATACTAACTCATACGGAACCTCAATCACACCATTTTGCTCTGTGACACGTATGTCTACACCATCTTCATCTACAAAGTCCCAGAAGCTGTCATCAAACCCACCAAGGTCTACATACACAGGGAAGTCAGTGAGTGTTTCACTTACTTCATCAGCTTGAATTACCACCTCAGTTCGATACCTCCAAGAAGTGTCATACCATGATAATGCGGTACCATCACCAAACCTCACATTGTTAAAGGAAGAACCGTTGGTAGTTACTGTCTGATTTCCATTTGGTGAAAATACCACGCTACCACTATTGTGCGTAAATCCTCCACCATTAGTGGTAAGAGTTGCCCCGATAGACAGCACGCCACTTGGCAATGTCACTGTACCTGCGTCTATAATGAAATTATTTGAAGTAGTAGCATTACTGTCCGTAAAGGCCCACGAACCTGAACCGTCAAATGTCACATCATACAAGGCATTGAGGTAAGCGGTTCCTCCAAGGGTTACCAAGTGTGCCCCGCTACCGTCAAATTCAATTTCCGCATTATTATGCATAAATACACCACTATTGAGGAACGAACCTCCAATAGTCATCTTTCCTGTTGGCATACTGATGGTACCTGTGGCAATAGTAAAGTCTCCAGCAGCAATAACTGACGGGTCGGTAAATGATGGAGAAGTTGTTGCATCATTGAACGTCAGGTCATAGAAGTTTGACCCTCCTGCAGTAATGGTGTGTGTTGCCTCATCTAGCACCACATCTGGCACATATGTTTCAACTGAACTGGTACTATAGAAAAATGACGGGTCACTTTGGTTAGAATATTCAGTTTCAATCCAGTCTGTGGAGCGCGTAGAGGTAGCAAAACGCAGTTCATCAAACTCAGCATTAATTGAACCTGAACCACCGTAACGTCCCACATATAATGGTCCATTACTTGGATTATTCACTTGCTGAGTTGCTGCATCTCGTTCAATTGTATTTTCATACACATACAGTAACTGCCCAGTACTTGTTGGTGCAATAGTAGTGAAGTGATTCCAGTCAGTGCTTCTTGGTGTAAAATCAAACCATGTACCACCTGCACCTGATCCAAATCTGTGGTACCCACGTGCTGTGCCTGTATACCAAGGCATATAACCAAAGGTATTTCCTGTACCCCATTGCCAAATAGCTTCGCCACTAGCTGCCGACATTTTGTACCACCCTGAAGTCACATGAATGTCTCCTGCAGTCCACGACCAGTCATCGTCGGTCATGATTCCAGTAGAACCATTAAAGTCAGCAGCTAAACCAAGCTGTCCTGTTGATGTTGCAAGGCCTGCGATAATTACCATCAAATCCTTATCATGTCCTGACGAATCAACTGAGTCACCTCCAATAAGCGTCAAATCATCATTAAAGTGATACACCGCTTCATACCCCTTCCATACACTATTTCGTCCATATGGTGCAGTCACTGCATATCCTGATGCACTTGGGTTGTTGTGGTAGATATAAAATGTAGTATCTGTTGCTCCAGAAATACTATTTGCAAGGAAGTGCAATTCTCCAGTCTTAGTAGAAGTATCAATAGAAACAACTTCAAGAGGTACTTCAGTCTGTCCGTCTGACTGAGTAACACGGATATCATCTCCATCGCTTTGCACACCATCCCAGAAATCGTCACCAAGTGTTGATAAATCAACGTACACGGGGAAATTTGTTTGCGTGGCAGGCACTTCTCCACTGTCGATGACTACAGGAATACGGTCTACAAAGTTTGTATCACTGTACCAGTCTGATGACCCTGGCACGATAGGCGGATAGGTTCGACTGTCATTCACAAACTCGATATTACTTGTCTCAGACAGGAAAGTTCCTGTATTGGTCCAGTCTCCATGTACAAATATGTTATTTGTACCCCCACCAGAAAGTGTGTCATTACCTCCAATGGTCACATCATATGCACGAACATCGCTACCAACAGTAACAATTTTACTTACCCCATCAATAACGACGTTTCCAATATTTTGTACCGAGGTACTCGCATGTGAGTCAGTCCACGTCACTGAAGTATTTCCATCAAAGGTTGTGGTACCCACTCCAGACCAGTTACCTAGTAGAGCCGTGCTTACATTACCTTCTACGGTAATATCGTATGTCCCTCTATCAAACGTACCACTAACCACTGATAAGCTACCTGATAAATCAAGCCCAGCACTTGTGGTATAGGTACTCGTCCCAGAGCCACCCCCAAAGGTAAGGTTGTGGAAATCAAGAGGTGACTCAGTACTGGTAATTGACTCATCGGTGGTACTTGCAGTCATTATAAGTGTAGAAGTATCAGTGGTGGATGTTGCATTATTCACCCATGAACCACTCACTTCAAAAGTGTTTGCATCAAGTGCTACGGAACCATCGTTTATGAAGTCATGAGTAACCACCGTCACTGCAGAACTAGTAGCAGCAATATAAGTCTGCCCGTCACCCACATACATACTTGCGTCAGTACAAGCTCCTGTTGCACATACCGTTAAGTTATTTAATCCATCAACATCGAAGAAAATATCTTCATTACCAGAGACACTGTTGTCGTAGACACTCATGGAAGCATTGGTGAGTGTTCCCTTTTCTCCCGCATCAATAGACAAATGTTGTTCATTAAGCGCAACATTACTAATGTCTCCTAATCCATCATAGACAAACACCGTAACTGCCTCTTGAGCTTCCCCTGCACCATCCACCCATACGGTAATCACGTCTCCCTCAAATGCAGTAACGTTATTGAATGTCCACACCCCTGCAGCAACTGTTCCTGTTCCTCCAAGCATCACACCGTTGACCGCTGCACGAATAGTACCCGCTGCGACATTAGTGCTTCGGTCGTATTCCTTAAGAGTTCCCGACATATCAACACCTTCACTCCATTCCACCTTCCATTCCTGTAACTCAGGACAGATACCTGCATTACAGGTGAACGTTGCAAACGGACGGATAATACCGTATGTATCAATATCCACTCCAGTAAGATCAATTGGGCTTATATTTGTACCAGTACTATTGCCTACAATATCCGTATCAGGAATCAGAGCATACACACCTTCAGAGACTTGGTACTGAAGTTGGTAGATAATATCACTCGCACCAGGAGTACTATCGGTAAACGAGAAATTTTCAAACTTTGGACCAGCACCATCGGTGAAGATTATATCTTCACCATATATTTCTCCAGTGAGTGTTCCGCTACTGTTATCACGCTTAATAATCCCTGATGCATCTTCAAAAGCAATTACAGAAACAATCTCATCTATATGACCATCAGCAGTTGGACCAAACTCAGTTATCTGTACAACCGTCTGACTTGCATTGTGCGTTCCTGCGGTTGTAACTGATCCCATACCCCCGTCTCCTCCATCTTCTCCGTTATTATATGCAAGTACTGTTGCTGGAGAAGTTGAAAATGCTGTTGGGTATGATACTGCAGTAGCATTTCCTGTAACGGCATCTGGTGAATTAAATACTTTAAGGTCTGTGCCATTATTTGTCCCATCTACAGCACCAAATGCAATATAATCAATGTCTTCTGGTTCATGGTCCGCAACAAGCGTCGTTGACTCAGCCATTGACACACACATTCTGTTTGTAGGGACTTCGACACTGGTATTTGTACAGCCGTCAGCATGTGTCATCACCCATGAGGTGTCATTATTACTCGCAATGGTAACAAATACCGCAGGTGCAGATGAGAAAGCAGGACTAAATGTCACCTCTGGTCCAGGGGTATACCCTATTGCATATGGACGTATCAGATTATTACTTACCAATTGTTCAGTACCTGCCACTACTTGTGTACCTCCCGCACCATCTTCAATATTCCACGTCCCTGCCTCCATCACAATGTAATCTACTACCGTTGATCCACTAAAATTATCCGTATAATTATCTACTTTTACTTCAAATGTGGTCGCAGTTTTATTTCGTATACGAGGAGAGCGACCATTTGTATTGTTTGCTAGATACTCAGGTGAAGCAACCACTACCATAGAACGGTACGTATTGTTAGTTGTGACTGTTTGCCAGTTATTGTCTGTGAGTGTCACCGTACCGTATTCACCAATATCTTCTACCATTACCACACTTCCCGACGAAGTCGCCACTAAACCAACCAAGTCACCTTGAGCAAATTGATCTTCAGTAGTTTGGAACCATGTGGACACGGTAATTGCGGTGTCTATAGTAAACGAATCTGGTTCTGACCATGGCGACCAGGCATCAGCGCCTGCTGGATCTTTTGCTCTTGCCCTCCACCAGTAGGTAGTACCATCGACAAATGCTTCACCACCTTGTGTGGTGTAGGTAATAGTGTCACCTGAAGTAAATGGCTTGAGGTCACCACCATTACTTTGATTGGTAAATCCAACATCAGTGTCAGAATTATGAGTCGTTGAAGCAGTTGTAAACTCATAGTCAGTACTCCAAGATATCTCATACTCTAAGTCATCACCTTGAGGATCTGATGAAACGAAGTCAAAGACAGGAAGGGTGTTTACTGTTTTTTCGTTATCAAATAAGTCGCCTAATACAGGTGTCTCTACCCGCAATCCCCAGGTTACCGTCCAGTCTTGTATAGACAACGTTGCCCCAGAGAAATTAGCAACAAGACGAATCTCATTGTATGTACTAGTATCAAGCTCCAAAATATTAATTGGCGAAGTAGTGGTCCCAGCATTATTACCAGGAATAAGGCTGTTTGGCACCAATGTCCATGTTCCACTGCTTAAGTACTCTACTTGGTAGGTAATTTCTCCACTGGTCTCAGTGTCATTCCATGAAACCTCACCCCATGCATTACCTACCGAACCGTCATCAAAATCAATTGCGGTGCTAGTCATCTTCCCAGGAGAAGATGAAACGTTTACCTCGGTAGTGGTCGTTGAGAGTCCTGAAAGTGTGTTGGTGGTAAATTGATACCCAGTGGTTTGATGCCATTCTGAAACCCCTACCGATGCATCAGTTGTAAAGCTTAGTGGTACTGACCAGTCACTTGATGTTGCAGAGCCAGAAGGATCACTTGCACGCACTCTCCACCAGTATGTAGTACTTGCCAAGAGTGTTGTTGGTGAAGTAAATCGAATACGCGCACCAGAATTAAACGGTGCTTTATCCGCAGGAGTCACCAAGTTTTCAAACTCTAAAAAGTTTGCTACAGAGTTACGCGTCACTGCAGGTGAGGTGAAGTCTAAATCGTCGTCAATTTCTACTTCATAATTTATTTCATCACCAGCAATATCTGTCGCAGAAAATTCAAGTACTGACTCAAACACCGCAGTTCGCTCATTGTCGAAGTGAAGGAAAGGTGTTGGGGTCACAGGAGGACCTGAAGATTCAACCTCAGGATACGAAGTATAGGTCACGAGTTCTGTACCTGCCGCACGCACCATTCTAAAGCAGTAATTGGTGTTTACCTCAACGTCATTGACTTCAATCACCCAATCCCATTCAGCAACATCGTTCACAGATAAATCAGTGGGTAAGAAATTACTTAAGTTGCGTTCTTCATAGGTCATTACATCAGTAGTAGACGCTAGTGTTGATGTGGCAAGCACAACCCCATCAGAAATCGATGGGTTATTATATCCCCTGAAGGCTGCAGTAGTACTTCCAATAGCACCCACATCAGTCCACGATGTGGCTACACTACACTGTCCACTTGCTGCCGAAGCGTACTGTAACTTAAATGCGGTAGCGTCGGCGGTACCTGTGGCATTACTGGTGAGTAAGTTCATTCGTAGACGCATCACATCCCCAGTATCCACTGCGCCACCTCCAGTAATCGCATCTCTTTCAGACACATACTCACTCACACCAGTTTCCCATGTGGTTGTTGGGGTATTTACGTCTCCATTTTGATACCAGAGGAATGAAAGTTGTTCATATTGTGCATCATTTGCTACCACTTGTTCACCGATTGAATAGCCAATGTCTCCATTGTGGTACTTACGATTCTGCACCGCAGACCATGTGTTTGTTTCGTCATCATTCTCACCATCGTAGATTGTGTAAAATGGGATACCGTTACTTGAAACCACCCTTGCCCCAACACTGTATGCAAGTGTGTCTCCTGTGCCACCATTGGTAAACACCACTTTTCCTGGGAACTCTCCTGACGGAGTACATGTTGCTGTCTCTGTTGGTGTACCACTTCCCGCTGCGTATACTTCTATAGTGGCTTCACCAAATCGAGGTGAACAAATCACCGCAATATAATCAGAACTGACGGGGATATAATACTCAGATCCAAACTCTCGTTCAGGGAGAAAAGTCGTTGATTCACTTCCATCCGAGTCAGCCTGTTGTAGTGCAGCAATTGGGTCATCTTGGTTTGCGATTCTCACCGCATCTCCAGTAGCGTCGTTTCCTTGAGGACAGATATTATTCCCTCCTTGTGCACCGCGAGTAACCGTCAGAAGATTCTCAAGACTGGCTCCTCCAGAACAATATAAATCATAACCAGTGCTCGCAGCAGCAGTAGACAGGAAATAGTCATCTGAATGGAATCCGTAGAGGTCTTCAGTAGTTGGTGGGTACGAAATGTTCGAATCGTAACTCCCTCCTTCATTATACAAAAGAATTGGTACATCAGACTCAACAATGGCTGCATTGGTGTCAGCTGTAATATCAACATTCAGAATATCTACGGCCCCTGCAGCAATAGTACCCGTGTCACCTGCCACACCCGACGCACCATTATATACACTCACTGATGCTGTGCTAAATGGGGAGTAGATATGAAATTCTTCCGCGTTTCGTTCACTTAGGGAAATATGTGTATCCGACGCAAAAGAAATTGGAACCACCGGCTCACCTTCGGCCGATGCTTGCCGAGATGTAATCGGCCCAAGAGATGCAATAACCGACGAAGATGAGTAGCCACTTATAGTCATACTTTCTCCTGCGTTCAGGCTCGTAACTGCACCACCATCAACAGAAACCTCGTTGTTGTCTATCAAACTATACAGAGTAATGTCTGTAGAGGTGTCTCCATGTACTACATAATACGTATCGGTAAGTGAGGTATAGGTAAATGGTGCAAATTCATCACTTGCAGAAGTTGCGCCAGCATTTCCATAATACATCCAGATAGTAGCCTGCTCTCCTGCAGGAACAGAATCTACTTGCACCCATATATCTGTTTCATCGGTTGTGGTACTAAAGTGTTGCACCCAGAAATCAAGTTCGGTGAAGTCTGTTGTTTGTAATGTCTCAGGTGAAGAAGTCGCATAAAATGTAGAAGGGTTTTCTTGGTTGCTGTATTCAGATGCTATCCATTGTGCTGTACGTACTACGTCAGAAATTCGCAATTCATCAAGTTGCCCTTCAAAGTTTTGATTTGAGGCAAATCCACCACCTACAGAGTCTTGATCTTGCCCTACAATCAAACCTCCATTTGCGACATTAATAGTATCAACTGCGAGTGTATCTGGGTTTTCTGTATCTCCTGCTCCATTAACGTACAAGAAGACTTCATCGGTAGTATCATTTCGCACAGATGAGAAAGATCGCCAAGATCCATCATTCATTGCAGTAATGCCAAAATGGTTACCTGCACCTTCATTGTACACATAAAGTGCAGTTGGGCTTGAGAAGTAGTCCAAATATTCATTGGAGCTTCCACCAGACCCTGATGCAGCTGAGACAATAGACTGCGCCCCCGCAATGGTAGTATTGTGCCACCACGACACTGTGATATCGGTCAGTCCGTCCATCACTTGCTTAGGTAAACTCAAGTGGTCGTTTTGATTAGTACCAAACTGTTGTCCTGCTCCAAGTTTTCCTCCTTGTCCTGTTGATACCGTTTCATCATCTCCATCATATTCGTTTGCGGTTGAATCTTTATATACATTGATATTGCCAGCACCAGCAGTCTCTTCCTCAAGGTGATACACCGCTTGGTAATTATTTGTCCATACGTTATTCGAACCATACGTATCAGCGCGATCATGGGCAACAGCGTCACTATTATCATAGTAGATATAGAAGTCAGACGAAGTGTCTGCAATTAAATCAGTCTTGAAGTAAAGCTCTCCAGTATTCGCCCCCGTATCAATAACCACCAATTCAAATGGTACTTCAGTTTTATTATCACTCTGAAGCACTCGGATATCCCGACCATCAGAAGCAACAGCACTGAAGAAATCAGCTCCAAGTGTAGACAAATCTACATACACGGGGAAATCTGTAAGAGTAGAAGGCTGCCCT
>CAZQWL010000018.1:0-6229 GCA_964597225.1 uncultured Candidatus Saccharibacteria bacterium
AAGGGGATTTTTTGTTTGAAATTCCTCCGCTTCTCGAAACGTAGTATACTAAATAGGTTAAAAGGTAACATTTGAAGTAATATGTTGACACTATTTTATAAACCTTCGTGCCCATTTTGCCAGAGGGTGTTAGCAGAGGCGGAAGATATGAGAATTAAACTAAATTTGAAAGATACTGGGACTGACTCTGTGGCATTGGGAGAGCTTCTTGAGAAAGGTGGAAAAAAAATGGTTCCATATTTAGTAGATGATGAGCGTGGTGTGTCGATGTATGAGTCGAGTGATATTATTGCGTATTTGCAAGAATATTATAAAAATGAAGCATCACCCAATGACATTATGGGTGAGAGTGCACCATTAAACGTATCCGAGCGATATTAGCAGAGGTGTATACTGTAGATGAAGGGAATGTACAGATTGTGACTGGGCATCATTCCCAGAGTAAGATATTCGATGTAACAACAGAAGTTTAATATATAAAAATAGAATATATGACATTTCCAATAATTCAATATAAAGCGACTAATACAGAAATGATAGGTGAGTTACAAGATATTTTTGAATTAAAATTGACGTCACTTGAAAAGTATTTAGCAGATGATGCTAGTGTACGATGTGAAGTTGAGTTTGAGAAAGTTACTGTTCAAAATTCAGGAAAGATTTACCGTATTGAAGTAAATTTGACTGTTGATGGAACTTTTTTCCGTGCTGAGTCTACAGAAACTACATTTGAAGAAGCAATCGATGAAGTACGTAACAAACTTGATAAAGAATTACGGCGTGCAAATAAAAAACGTATGACTATACTGAAGAAAGGAGGACGTGCAATTAAGCGGATGATGCGTAGGGGAGAGTAGTATGGAGCGGTATAACGCCAATGAAGATGGCAGTTTGTTTGCTCAAGAAGAACAGCAAAGATATTTTGATGTATTGAGTGTATTGAGCAAAAAGATTGAAATAGCAGATGGTAAATTTGGTGGGGTGGTAGATACTATTGAAATGAACGGAGGAATTCCGGCCAATCTTACAGAGAAATTATTACTGTGGCCTATTGAGGAAATTGATGAGGTAATAAAATCATTACTAATAGAGAAAAATAATATGCCATTTGCCCTAGCTCTTAGAGATGCCTTGGTTGAGAAGATTAATAATTTGGTATTATGATGAATAAGAAAACAAAGGCGCCTGCGGGCGCCTTTGTTTTCTTATTCTAGAGACTGTAAGTATATCTCAAAATTCATTTCCTTTTTTCCTTCGGGAAGCACGTGGGTGATGCACAGAGTGCCTTCGACAATCTGTGCATCAAGCACCTTCGTTCGCTTACCTTTATACATAAAAAACGTTCCCGGAAATCCATCAAAGGCACGGATTTTCAAAAGTGTTTGATATGCTTCGTTTCCAGTAGGGAGGTTGTGTGGGTCGAGAGTGAGTTCTCCCATAGATCGGTCGAGTCGTCCACAGTATGTCGCTTTTTCATGAAATTGTTCAGTCGGTGTTATCTTCCCAGATAGCACTTGGGGAACCGTTTGTGCGAGTAACTGCCCGCCCAACTGTGCGAGTTGTGTATCGAGTTTGTTTCCGAGTATTGGCCACTGGTCAGCAGGTATCTCAAGCGCTTGTTGCGCTAAGATTGGCCCATGGTCCATTTTCTCGTCCATTTGCATGATGGTGACTCCGCATTGGTCCTTCATGTCTTCAAGGATGCTTGTGCGAATGGGACTCGCACCACGCAGGAGTGGAAGAAGGGAAGGATGTACGTTGATTGTCCCGTGAGTAGGTAAGTCTACGAGCCACTTAGGCATAATTTTGTTGTACGCAACGACAATAAATAGGTCCCATTCTATTTCTGATATTTTTTTTCTAAACTCATCAGACTTAATTTCTTCGGGCTGAAATACCTCGATATTATTTTCCAGAGCCCATTGTTTAAGAGGTGGGGAAGTAAGGACTCTCTTACGTCCAGCAGGACGGTCAGGGTTGCAAAGAATAAGATTTGGAAGAATTCCAGCTTTTTCTAATTTCTGAAGTACAGGCAGACCAATAGGCTCACCTCCAAAGTATGCGATGTTAAATGTTTTCTCTTTCATTATCCTTTTGCTTCACTTAATCCCCGGTCTTTCATTTCTTCTTTTGTGTATACACGTTCGGCGATGTCAGGGAAGAGGATGCCGTCCAGGTGGTTGTGTTCGTGTTGGATAATCTGGGCTAACAGACCTCCTGCGCCACGGGTGTACTCATTGCCTTCGATATCTATTGCACGCATGGTGACATTCTTGTGCCTTTTTACCTCCCCATATTTATCAGGAAGAGAAAGACACCCTTCGCCGACGATGTGCGTTTTCTTTGATACTTTGAGGATTTGCGGATTGATGGCTACCAAGCATGGGAGAGCATCGCGGTCTTTACTTTGGTCTTCGATGATAAACAGTCGCTTGGAGATGCCAATTTGTGGAGCAGCAATGGCTACCGCGGTAAAGCCATCTACGGAGTAACTTTTAAGGGCAGCCTTTAAGTCTTTTACAATCTTTGCCACCAGCCCACTGTCAAAATCCTCTTGCGTGATTTCTTCAGCAATCGTGTGTAGTGCCGGATGGTTTTCTGGTACAAGTTTTGCCATATGTGTTGAGTACTATAGCGTACATTAATTAAAAAAGCACTTGGTTTAGTCTGATGATCACAGGAGTCGTTCAACGACTCCTGTGATCGTGAAGATGGTTATATTATTTTGTCAGGGCTTACCTCTATCTTAATGGTGGGTGGGAGATGTCGGAGCTGGTCGATGAGTTGTTTGTTTGGCCATGAGTTTGCATCGATTCTGATAAGGCCGTGTCGGGTGATGCCTCGCTTGGTGGTAAGAGGTGCGTTGTAGAATTGTATATCAACATCAGTTAGTTGATGATCAATGTATTTTTCGGCTTCGAGTATTTGTGTCTGTGTGCCGGCCCATGTCAAAAGAATAAAAAAGGCATAAGGAGGATAGGAAAGTGTTTTACGCATCATTATTTCCTCATCATAGAATGCATCGGTAAGACCTTTTTGTGCATATTTTAGAATATAATCAGCTTCAGTGCGTGTTTGAACAAAGCAGGTGTCTGTTGTTTTGTTACGAAGGTTGAGTAACAGCTTAAGGATGGTTTCCTCTGCTCTCCATGTAGGTATAGCTCGGGCAGCTTCATAGGAGGTAATAGCAGTGAGTGCTACCGGCTGTGTGATGTACGGCAACGCCATTGAGGTACCTATCAGGATACCGCCCTTGGTGTCGTAAAATTGTTTCGCCAGACGCCTTGCTTTGAGATGGGTTGTGGCTGTGGTGTGGTCGAAAATAGTGATTGGAGCATCTTTAAAAAGTTTTCGAGCATGTGCGACAACTTGCTGGATGCCGATGCCTTGTTCACGGAGTCTCCATGATCCACAGTCTGGACATGTATCACTTGCGCGTATTTTCTTGCCTGAGGTAGACGAAACAAACCATCGCTTCATGTCGTCACCACTGCCCGTCTGAAGAAGTGAATATGGTGCACCGGAGTCTGGACACCGAAATATGTGTCCACAATCATAGCAAAGCACCAAAGGTGCCAGGCCTTTACGGGCAGCAAATAAAAATACTCGTTTTTTGCCTTTGATTGTTCTTGTGATGGCATCAGATACTTCTGGGGTAAATAATGCGAAGTCTTTCTCTCCCTCTTTCTTTTCATGCTGGCTGATGACGAAAGCGTTGTCGAAAGATAGTCGTTTTGGGTGTTCTTCATAGGTTTCATATACACCATCACGTCGATATACTTCATCTTCAGTGCGAGGGAGAACGTCGCCGAGCATGATGGTCCTCTTGGTGACTTTGGCGTATATTTTAAGAACATCCCGCATGTCTAAATATGGACGTGTGCGGGCCTTGTAGTGATCACTTCCACATTCTTCTACAATAATGGTGGTAATGTCGTGTCTATCAAGCAAAGCGAAGTTTGGAGTGGTGATGATGAGCCGTGCGGTGCTTAAATCACCAAACTCTTCATAAGATTTTTCCATTTGCTTCTTTGTTAATGTGTGACAGAGAATAAGTACACGCTTTTCAATACCATGCTCGAGCTGTGCTTTGGCTTCTTTTACTGCGGCAGAAGTGGGTACTACTAACAACACTGAACCACGATGCGCGAATGCTTGTCGGATGTGACTTTTATAGGCCATAAAACGGTCCGCATGTGTTGCATGCAATATAACTGGAGTATCCACTTCATTATTTATGTATGGAGTGCATGAGGGCAGTTGTCGTTGGCCCTTACGTATGTCAGGAGGTAAGAGTGCAAAAATAATACTTCCTATGTGAGCAGGAGTGACCTTGCAAAGCTCATCTGCTGTTTTCATGAGACCCTCAGGCAACGTGGTCACATCTTTTTGCTCCGTGAGTTTTTTTAGTGAAAATGTAGCAGCACGAATAGCTGTTTTTGCTGCGGATACTGGTTTTGCAGACACAACAATCCCGCGCACGAGCTTCTTACGGATAGGTACTTCGATAAGACTCCCATTAGGGTACTTTTTGGCAGAGTAATACGAAAGCGACTCAATAGAGCTCGCTCGAGACAGTGGAATCACTTCGATAATAAACATTAAGGGTAGTATAACAAAAATATCAAAAGACTTGAAAAGCGAATTCTTTCAGGTTTGTAGTATCGCTTCCTAAAACTCTTCCAAATACTCAACATTAGCACCGATGGACTGTAGTCTTTCTACAAGATTTTCATATCCACGATTGATACTGTAGATATTACGCAGAACTGATGTACCTGAGGCGCCGAGCATCCCGATAAGGAGAATAGTTGCCGGACGTAGCGCAGGTGGGCAGACCATTTCGTTGGCGTGGAGCTTGGTTGGGCCAGTGATAAAAATTCGGTGTGGGTCGGCGAGCATAGTGTCTGCACCGAGTTTATCGAGTTCTGTAAAATAAATTGCTCGTTTTTCATATACCCAGTCGTGGATGAGGGTGGTGCCTGTGGCTTGGGTTGCAATCACCGCAAAGAAGGGGAGGTTGTCTATATTTAATCCAGGGTACGGGCGTGCATATACTTTTTCTTCTAAGGCCGTAAGTTTTGATGGTTTGGTAACAATATCCACTAAGCGTGTCATGGCATTTTCCGCCAGATAAACGTCGGACTTTGTGTATTTGAAGCCCATTTTTTCCAATTTTAGCAGTTCAAGTTCCAAAAAGTCTATGGGACACCGCGTGATAGACAACTCAGAATTGGTTACAATTGCGGCAGCAAGAAAGAACATTGAGTCAGTAGGATCTTCTGCCAGTGTGTACTTAATATCAGTGTTGATTTCTTCAATACCAGTGACAATCAGTGTCGTGGTGCCAACTCCTTCTATTTTCACACCACATGCCATAAGGAATGCGCACATTTCCTGCACCATGTAGTTTGATGATGCGTACTTGATGGTTGTAGTGCAGGGGGAGAGTGCTGCGGCAAAAAGAGCATTTTCAGTTACGGTGTCACCTGATTCGTAGAGAATGATTTCATTTGGACATTTGGGCGCTACAGTCACCTCATATGCTTCTTCGGTAGTTTCTATGTGTACTCCAAAATGTTCAAGAGTATAAAAATGAGGACGGACTGTACGGCTTCCGAGCTTGCACCCACCGGATTGTGGTAGAGAAAAATTCTTCATGTGGTGCATAAGAGGCCCAATGAACATCACAATGCTCCGTGTACGCCGTGCAGCGTCCTTGTCGATGGTAGACAGGTCAAAGTGCTTGGGTGGAGTGATGGTCATGACCGTACCGTTCCATTCTATTTTCACATCAATACTCTCAAGTACCTCGATAAGTCGATACACTTCTTCAATGCGAGGCATTTTGTGAAGGGTAGTGGTGCCTTTATTTAAAAGTGAAGCACAAAGAAGACCTACTGCTCCATTTTTAGAGGTGTTGGTCACAATGCTCCCTGAGAGAGTATTTTCTCCTGTAATCTGCAAGTTTACAGAGCCAGGGCTATTTGAAAGGAGGTTTTTATTCAGTGCCTTACTTATCTTACGTACCATATCGGTGGAGACATTTTGTCCGCCTGCTTCAATACGTGCGATGGCACTTTGTGTGGTACCGATTTTTTCCGCCAGTGCCGACTGTGTGATGCGCGCTTGTTCTCGTACCTCTACAATACGTTGTCCAATATTTTTCATATTTGTACTATAGCATAGGTGCTATGTTTATTATATAGTCACAATATGTTATAAATAT
>CAZQWL010000018.1:6329-8270 GCA_964597225.1 uncultured Candidatus Saccharibacteria bacterium
TATGTTTCCATCACTTTCACCAAAACTCGGTATTGATTTAGGAACCACCAATGTTCTGGTGTTTGTGCCTGGTGAAGGAGTGGTGCTTAACGAACCGTCGGTGGTGGCGGTCTCTGATGATAACCAAGTGTTAGCGGTAGGCATTGAAGCGAAGCGAATGATTGGTCGTACGCCTGACAGTATTCGTGCATACCGCCCGATGAAAGATGGTGTCATTGCCGACTACCGCGTAACCGAGGCAATGCTCCGCTATTTTATAAAGAAAGCTTTGAAAAAATACAACATTATGCGTCCTGAGGTAATGGTGTCGGTGCCTGCAGGTGTGTCTTCTACAGAAAAGCGAGCAGTCGTAGAAGCGGCTGCAAAGGCAGGTGCAAAAAATGCATATGTCGTAAAGGAACCTATTCTAGCTGCCATTGGTGCAGGTGTACCTATTTATGAACCACAAGGTCACATGATTGTGGATATGGGTGGCGGCACCATTGATGTTGCAGTGATTTCCCTTGGAGGTATCGTCTCTTCGAATTCTGTAAAATGTGCAGGTAATCGCATTGACGCAGCAATTATTGATTATGTGAAAAAGAATAAGAATCTTGCAATTGGAGATAAAACCGCTGAAGAGATTAAAATTACAGTAGGTTCGGCATTGCCACTTGAAGAAGAATTGACTATGGATATTAAAGGACGCGATGTTCTTTCGGGACTTCCTCGAACAACTGACATTAAAACTAATGAAATCGTCCGTGCAATTTCTCGTGAGCTTCGAGAGATGATAAAAGCAATTAAAGATGTTTTTCAAGAGACACCTCCAGAACTCGCTGCAGATATTATCGATGGAGGAATCATTATGACTGGAGGGACCTCACAGTTACGTAATTTCCCAGAACTTATTCGACGACGAACAGGGGTAAAGGCCCAATTGGCAGATCAGGCATTGTTTTGTGTGGTGAAGGGGACGGGGGTGGCTTTGGAGCACTTAAACACCTACAAACGCACAATCCTCACCAAGCGGTAATTTCACTAAATCTACTTCGTCATGACGGCACTTTCGTCAGTCACCGTATAGTCATACGTCTCCTTCCAAAAGCTTGTCATTCCTTGTATCTTCAGCAAAATAACCTCTTGGTACAAAACGCTAATTTTCAGAGGCTACTGTGTTTAGGTAAATTTAGTTAATCTATCCATAGAGCTCGCTGTGGGTGCCGAGGGTGATGAAGTAGACGGTGTTGTTTTCTACGTATACATAAATAGCTCGCATGTCGCCGGTGATGTTGATGCTGTGGTGATTGTGCCAGCGGCCGTTGAGACGATGATTTCGTAATCGACTATCTAAAGGGTCCTGCATGAAAATTTGTAGAGTTACAAGCACCTTCTTCTTTATAGGTTTTGAAAGTTTTGCAAAATCTTTCTCAAACTGCTTAGACAGTATGTATTGCATACTAGAGTTTATTCAAGTGTTCTACTAAAGCATCGCTAGTTTTAAATGTTCGGACATCGTCTTTTTTGTAATCTCCTTGGGCAGTTTCGAGTATTTGCTCAAGATAGGGAGTTGGGCGATACTGATTGACTGAGAGGGTGATTTCTTTTTCTCGAACGAATTGCTTTAAAAATGCATTTACAATAGTGCTTAGTGGCACCCCGAGTTCACGAGCTACTTCTTTTGCAGAAGCTTTAAGTTTTTTATCAGTTTTTATATTTAAAATAGTGTGTGTGTTCATATACCAAAGTATATACTTTGGTATAAATATGTCAATCAAAGTTTTTCCACCTCTGTCACCGTGGTTTTGACTCACTTACACCTATAATAAGAGTAATGGCTGAAGGTGTTCCAAAACAATTTACAAATCCGCAGGAAGAGATTGCGTACTTGCGGCAGCAGATCGCTTCTAAAGAGCGTGACCTTCTTGATCGTACTCCCGAAGCTGACCAGATGGAGATGGA
>CAZQWL010000018.1:8370-11105 GCA_964597225.1 uncultured Candidatus Saccharibacteria bacterium
CTGTTCGAGCTTAAAGTGCCTGAAGTGCCTGACTCTGACGCGCACCTACACCAACTTTCAGAGCTTTTTGGAATGATGGAACAATTCTATGCGGGGATGCAGGCTGTTGGACAAGAGAAAAAGAATCAGCACTATGTGCTTGAAGTAGCCTCTCCAGAGGGAAGTGACCACATCATCTTCTATGTCGCAGTGCCTACCGTGTATATAGACCTCTTCCAAAAACAGCTCCTTTCACTCTATCCAGACGTAGTGCTTACCGAACAAAAACATGACTACAACATCTTTGTTGAGGGTGGTTCTTCCCATATAGCAGTGGCGACTCTTAAAAAGCATCCGATATATCCATTGCGAGGGAAAGATACTTTTGAGTCAGATCCATTTGCGATACTCCTTAACGCTTTTTCAAAAATTGAAAAAGAAGGGGGAGGTGCAGCATTACAGATTGTCGTCAAGACTGTTGCCCGAAAACACCAAAAACAGTATGAGGGCATTGTTAAGCGTGTGCGAGACGGCATGAAACCCAAGGAGGCAATCGCTCGCAGTACCTTTAGTGGTGAGATGTATGTAGGTTTTAAAGAAATTGTCTCAGTATCAAAATCAAAGAAAAAAGACGAGCCTGAGCTACCGACAAATGACGTTGACCAAGACGCTCTATCGGTCTTTGCAGAGAAGACAGTGTCGCCGATTGTGGAGACTAATATTCGTATAGCTGTGTCTGCTAAAACAGAAGCTCGAGCAAAACAAATCCTCGCCGAAATTGAAGCGACTTTCAATCAATTTGAGCACACACAAGGCAATCGTTTGCAGTTTACACATCTCAACGGAAAGCTTCTTCAGCGGGAAGTAAAAGCATTTTCGTTTCGAGAATTTTTACCTAAACGACTTATTCCACTGTCTTTAACTGAACTTGCGACAATTATGCATTTTCCAGCAGACGGTATTGATTCTTCCCCTGAGTTCAAACAGTCGCGAGCAAAGACTGCCGCTGCTCCAAGCGAAATGCCAACAAATGGAACATTGCTTGGGTTGAACTCACACCGAGGTATAGAACGCGATATCTATGTCTCAGCAGAAGACCGATTACGTCACTTTTATATCATTGGACAAACAGGAACAGGGAAGACAACACTTATGAAGAATATGATTGCACAAGACATCGCCTCAGGTTCGGGTGTTTGTATGATTGACCCACATGGTACAGATATTGAAGATGTTCTAAGTTCTGTTCCCTCTGAACGAGAGCAGGATGTTATCTACTTTGACCCATCACGAATGGATCGTGTGGTTGCCTTTAACATGCTCGAATATGATATCAATAAGCCTGAGCAGAAGACTTTTGTGGTCAACGAGCTGTTTTCAATATTCCAAAAGCTCTATGGGGGTAATCCTGAGTCTATGGGACCGATGTTTGAGCAATACTTTCGTAATGCAACACTCTTAGTGATGGAGGATCCTGACAGCGGGAGCACCTTGATGGATATATCTCGAGTGATGGTAGATGCAAAATTCCGTCGGATGAAGCTTGAGAAAGCGAAGAATCCTGTAGTAGTGCAATTCTGGAGAGAGATTGCTACCAAGGCAGGAGGGGAGGCATCACTTGAGAATATTGTGCCGTACATTGTATCGAAGTTCGATGTCTTCACCGCTAATGATTACATGCGCCCTATTATAGGTCAGCAGAAGTCAGCATTTGACTTCCGACAAGTCATGGATGAGAAGAAGATTCTTTTGATTAACCTTTCAAAAGGTAAGCTTGGTGAAATTAACGCCAACCTTATTGGGATGATTATGGTAGGGAAGATACTTATGGCAGCGCTATCTCGTGTGGATGACCCCACCAAAAGCTTCCCAGACTTTTACCTTCATATGGATGAGTTTCAAAATATCTCTACTAATTCAATTTCCGCAATACTCTCTGAGGCACGGAAGTATAAACTAGGTCTTACCGTCGCACACCAATTCATTGCACAGCTCGATGAAGACATCAAAGACGCGGTCTTTGGAAACGTCGGCTCTATGGCAGTCTTCCGTACGGGGCCTGAAGATGCACAATTTCTTGAACCTCAGTTTGCCCCAGTGTTTGATAGTAGCGACCTTATGAATGTTTCCAACCACAACGCCTACTTGCGAGTACTTGCAAACGGAACCCCAACTCGACCATTTAGTATTAGTACGGTTGCTCCTGTAGAAACCGACCATGCCCGTGTCCAGCGCATGATTGAGATGAGTTATCAAAAGTATGGACGTGCTCGAGAAGAAGTAGAAACAGAAATAGCACAACGTTATCAAAAGCCGGAGCCACAGAAAGATGATCCGTTTGGTATGATGTAGGTATGAATGCACACTCCTTAGAATATCTTACTCCACAAGACGAAAAAATAGGAATAAGAAAAACTGTTATTGAAAGTCTTGCATTTGAAAATTATCCGAAATCTGAAATAGATAGATTTGTTAAAAATGCAGTAGATCCACTCCTAAAAAATCATGACCTAGAAACAGATGAAGATGTGGAAACTTTCAATTCTAACCTAAATCGAATTATAAGAAACTTTGAGAAGGAACAGACTAACAATAAAAGTACGTCCGAGGTAAAAGAAGCATCTGATGATATTGAGAGCGTTGTTGATAAAATTAGATCTGACCTTACGAATAAAGGATATAAGGATACGGAAGTGAATCGTTTCATAAACAAAGCACTGCGTCCATTAATTGAGAAGTCTGATTTTTCAGATACT
>CAZQWL010000019.1:0-1143 GCA_964597225.1 uncultured Candidatus Saccharibacteria bacterium
GTTTTTATCATAAATGCACCATACCATAAATATTTAAAATTGGAAGGATTTAGAGCAGTCTGACTGCTCTAAAATTATTTATTGTTACTTCTTCGCTTGTCCTGCGAAGACAGCAAGTACTCCTAGGCCGATTACGGAAAGTAACGCGAGGTATGGGAGTTTTTCTGATGGGATGCTGCCTGTGGCCTGTATTGGTGCTGCAAGCAGGGCATTTTCAAGAGGTGGTGTGGTATCAGAATCTCTGGGCCCTACCTCCTTTGTCGATGTTGAAGTTTCTTTCAATGACTCATCTCCTGCAAAACCAAAATTCTTAGAGGGAGTTGGTACAGATACATTCACTGCTACTTTTTTAGGAGGTTTTGCTACGTATGTATTAAGGACAACAGGTTTTGGTGTTTCGACTGTCACACTTCGTACAGCAGGAGTAAATCCAAGTGAAGCAACCCCAGTCTTCATTTCATCTTTTAATGTCACTGACATACCACGGGTGTACCCAAGCTTTGCTTTTGGTATGGTGATGGTCGCTTTTGGAAGCAATATCGTACCCTCAGGAAAACGCAGTGTCTTCCCTGCTTGGATTTTATACCCTGAAACGTCCACTTCATATTTAGAATTATTATGCACCTGCACATCTCCTTTTGGACTGGTGGTAAGTGAAAATGACACGGGGAGCACTATCACCGTCTTCCGTGCATACGCTTCGTATTCTTTATACGTACTATGGAGTGTTACCACGTACTCCCCGGGATATTTAAATCGATGTTCTACCTCCTCTCCTATACTCACGTTAAAGTCACCAAAATTCCACTCGTGGGTAAGTGAATTCAAAATTGGAGATGACACTCCGCTTGCATCGACACTCATCGAAACTTCTTGGTGTACATACATTCGCTCTGGAATGTTTAATTCCAACTGAAGCTCTCGCGGAGTAGTATACAAAGTACCTGTTACGGATGATTGGCGTTTTGAACTACTACTATCATCATGGTCATCTGCATCACTTTCTTCATCTTCGTTTTCTTCCTCCTCTTCATCATCATCAGGAACGGTACTTCCATTGTTTGAAGAACCTGGTGTAGCTACTGCAGTAACCCATCCGTTGGGAGTATACTGTGCGGTTTCTTTGGTGATATTGTCCCCTCC
>CAZQWL010000019.1:1243-3818 GCA_964597225.1 uncultured Candidatus Saccharibacteria bacterium
TCAACGAGCCTGTATAGATGAGGAATGCAGTACCAGGAGCTGATGCATCATCGGTACGTTCAAACACTACAAACTCACCGGCACCTATGGTGCCGGTGAGTTCAATATTCAAATTCACTCCATCAGTCATCTGCCACCCATCCACATCTATACTCTGACTTCCATTGTTATACAGCTCAATCCATTCATCATTTGCCGATACCGATGTACCCATCCAAGCTATTTCATTGATGACGATTGCCGCATGAGAAAACGTTGGTATACAAAATAAAAATAGACATATGAAAAGAAATTTCATATGTCTATTTAATAGGGGGTTTATCTGACGTTGTTACGCGCATCATTCTTTCCAGCTTTTTTACCGAAAGTGGGTCATCAATATTTTTCATTTGTGCGTACTCAATTTGTTCAGATGATGACGCAGTATGAGTCCGATGCACTTCTTTTATTACTTGCTGTTTTTGTGTGTACTCCTCCTTTTTTTTAAATTGTTTCTTCTTATTCTCAGGCACGCTGTCATTTTGCTTTCCTTGGTTTTTATGGGATAAGTTATTATTTTGAGAATCTTGATTTTCTTTTATTTCTGAAAGATTTTTGTCGTCTGCTTGTACCAAGGCAGCAGCCAAAACATCTTTTAATGAAGATTCATTTTTATTAGTTGTTTTTTCTTTATACCCATTACTTTGCACAGGTCTTACCTTCTCCGAAGAAATATCTTGCAATACTGAACGCAAATCTTCTAGGTTCTTTCCTTTTTTCTTCATACGTTCTTTATACGGCACATGATCTTCCTTTGTCTCTTTGTCTGCCTTAGCTTCTGGTTCCTTAGTATCAGAATACTTGGTAGATTTCTTTACCTCTCTGTCTGGGTTAATTTCTGACTCCTTAGTGTATGAAGGTTTGACTGAGTCTGATTTTTCTTCTTCTTTCTTCGTATCAGAATTTTCTGTTACTTTACCTTTAGGCTTTTTCATTTTGGACTTTTTGGCATTTGCCTCTTCTAACTTTTTTTTCTGTGCCATTCGCTCTTTGTATGGAACAAACTTTTCTTTTTTCTCTGTATTATCTTTCTCTGACTGGTTGTTATTTTCTTGATTCTTGTTGCCAACCTTTTTCTCTGGAGCACCTTTTTGTCCGTACTTCTTGAGGTTTTCTCCTGTATTTGGCAAAGTGCCTCCATCTGCCACTTCACGTAAATGTTTTGGTATATATGGGGGTTTATTGCTGAAGCTTTTTGCGTGCCAATCATGGATAGTAGTCTCAACTCCTTCACGTTGCTTGGTATATAATTCCCGGCTTCGGGCAATAACTATTTCCTTGCAAGAAACACTAGAAGGTTCAATAGGTGGTAACGTTTTTGCAGAGAATGGTGCACTACCGATACCATCAATCATCAAGGTAAGATAAATCTGAGCGAAGCCCAGATTTACAATATCAGGTGCTAAGAATGTTGGCGTGTACACAGTCTCGAGCACTTCTGCATCAAATGGTCCAACACGGAAAGAAATAATCGTTCCAACGTTACCAAATACCGCATTGCGAACCTCTTCCTCCATCTGTTCGATGTACTGGTGAGCGATGGTAAGGTTGAGTTTGTACTTACGTGCCTCAGAAAGAATGTCCGCAAAAGTTGCATTGGCAAACGACTGAAACTCATCCACGTAGAAGTAGAAGTTTGGCGCAAGCTTCATTTCTGAAGCAGTGAGGTTTGCTCGGCTCATCGCAGCCAAGTAGATGCGAGTAGTAAGCATCGAGCCAAGAAGATTTGCATTTTGATCCCCTACCAAACCCTTTGAAAGATTCATGATAAGAATCTTCTTGTCGTCCATTATTTGCCGAATATCAAAACTCGAATGTGGCTGTCCGATGATATTACGAATCAGTGGGTTGGAAGTGAACTGTCCAATCTTGTTCTTAATAGCATCACCTGCCTCCTGCATGTATCGTTCGTTGTACTTCAAGAATTCATCAACCCAGAAGGACTTCACCGCGGGGTCGGTAATATTTTCAATCACGCGCATACGGTAGTCCTTGTCTGAAAGCATTCTGTTTACCCCAAGTAAAGTTGAGTCAGGATACTCCAGCAACGCCAGAAGTGTATTAGAAAGAATGTACTCCATTCGTGCAGACCAAGCATCTACCCAAATTTTCTTGAACACGGACATGAGGCCCGAAACCACCAAATGTCGCTGGTCTTCACCTACATCTTCCATTACATTAAATGAAACTGGATTCGCGGTATCAAATGGCGCAAAATACACCACATCATCTTTGCGGCTCTCTGGAATATAGTCTAAAAGTGTTTCAGCAGTCTGGCCATGCGGGTCGATAAACGCAAGTCCATTGCCGTTTTTAATGTCTTGCACTGCCATATTCTCAAGCAGTGTTGACTTACCCATCCCAGTCTTCCCGATGACGTATACGTGGCGTGTACGATCATTTGCTTTAATACCAAAAGGGACCTCCTGCCCACGGGCATCAGTTTTAGCAAAGAACGTAATTTGTTCTGGATCGTACATTATGTATTTAGTATATCAAAAAGTAATAAGAAACAGCCGAGGTTATATACCCCGAC
>CAZQWL010000019.1:3918-10330 GCA_964597225.1 uncultured Candidatus Saccharibacteria bacterium
TATTAAATCATTTTCATATGATCGATGCAAGAGAGTGAAACACACAAGTGTTTTTCACTCTCTTGCGATAACCAACACTCTTCCCTACGCATTATAATACTCCTTATACCACCCCACAAACTTTTTTACTCCTTCCTCAAAATTTGTCTTCGCCTCGAATCCAAGCAGCTCTTTTACTTTAGTCGTATCAGCGTACGTTTGGAATACATCGCCCTGCTGCATTGGTAACATGTTTTTCTTCGCCTCTATACCAAGCTCTTTTTCAAGCAATGACAAAAAGTCCATTAGTTCAACGGGCTTACCATTGCCAATATTTAAAACTTCATACCCAAGGGGTGTATGTACTGACAAAACAAATCCCTCTACAATATCGTCAATATAGGTAAAATCACGCTGTAAATCACCTTCGTTATAAATATCAATGGCTTCCCTTGCAGTCATTTGTTGTGCAAATTTCAGCATCGCCATATCAGGGCGCGACCAAGGGCCATATACGGTAAAGAATCGTAAGCAGGTAACATCCATACAGTATTGCGCATGATACGAATGTGCCAACAACTCGCCGCTTCGCTTTGTTGTCGCGTAGACAGACACTGGCTTGTCAGCCTTTTCTATCTCTTGAAATGGTGACTGTGCATCTATACCATAGGCAGACGAGGTCGACGCATATACCATCTGCTTCACACAATACTTCTGCATCGCTTCTAAAAGAATTTGTGTCCCAAGTACGTTGGTTAGCACATACGCAGATGGATTTTCTACCGAGTAACGTACCCCCGCCTGCGCTGCAAAATGACACACAACATCAAACTGATGCTCAGCAAAAACTTTCTCAATAAGGTCAGTATTGGTAATATCCCCCTCAATGGCTTCAATTCCTTGAAGCAAGGCATCTTGTCGTGCTCTTTTAAGAGATGGGTCGTAATAGTCATTGAAGTTATCGAGCACCACTACTGTATTACCTTCATCATGCAGTCGTTTTGCCAGTGCACTTCCTATAAACCCCGCACCCCCAGTTACCAGCACGTTCTTTTTTCTATTTATACTCTTAATATCCATATTTAGTATTACTCACCCACAACAGTTAATGTTGCAACCTCTAAAAACCCTGGGCCTTTTAAGGCAGCCTTGGTATAAATATTACTTGGCGCCCATATCATCCAGCTCATCACTCCCGCATCATAACTTGCTTGTATTTGAGCTCGCACGTCTGCTGCGTCATAATCTCCTCCGTAGTCAAAGTCTTGAATCCATGTACGGAGTTTCTCAGGGCCATACACCGGTTTCTTATACACTGCGGGAGTAGATGTTCCGAGGCGTGTGTGAGTAAAACTATTCATACGAGTAGTCGTTGCAATAAGTCGGTCTACTCCTGACTGCATCGCATGGTTTACCACTTCGTATGGGTGATCATTTGGATCACCCAGGCCCAGATAATTATCTGGGTAGTGCGATGGATACACCATCGGGACCGTGAAGTCGAAGTATGGTATCGAACGCTCCTGCGTCTGTCCAATAGATAAGTCATCATGATTAGTAGTAGTCATACCAAAAAGGTCCGCAGAGGTGTACGGGGTGCTTGATGCCCGTCCTGTATTCTCATGTCGATATACTGCAAATAATTCCTCATCATCGAGCTGTTCATTAAGATATTTGAAAAATGCTTCAAGGTTCGCTTGCTTGTCACTACCATATTTACTCTTGGCAGAATGAGGGAACGAAATATCACTCATCGGGCCGTCTGATGGATACCGCACATAGTCGAAGTTAAGTTCGTCAAAACCAATATTATACGAATCTTTTGAAAGAGTAACGATATGATCCCAATACTCTGTAGCTGCTACATCAATAAACGAAAGCCCTTTATTATCCCGCCAGTTTGTCACTCCATCAGCTTTCTTCACTGCTAAGTCTGGGCGGACTTTTGTGTAGAAAGGATCCTGGAAAACCGTAATACGTGCGATGACAAATACACCATTTTCATGGAGCTCCGCTATAAGCTCTTTCATGTCCCGAGCACCGCATCGTGCCTCCTGCCATGCCGGCTTCCAACTGTCACTTTCTGGTGGAAAGGAAATGGTGCCTGAATAATCCTTTACATCAATGATGACACTGTTTATCTCAGTTTCATTTATGAGCTTGATGAGTTTCTGACGAAAGGTCGGAGTACCTGCAACGCAGGACGTCATATAGATCGCCTTCACTTGTGTAGGTAGTGGTATATGTACAATAACTTCACGCGTGTCTGGGATTATTTTTTCAGCGGGCTCTTGTTCTAAAAGGTCTGTAGTTTCTCCTACTACTGCTCCGGCAATGTCATATGTTATTGAAAAAAAAGAAGGTCCTTGTACGATAATCCAAACAAAAAAACACAGCGACAATATTCCAAGCCCTGTTATTAGTGTAGGTACTTTGCTCATACAATATATTCTTTTTCTTCTTTATCTTTACTTCCGTTACTTTCCATAAACGAGTCCGTGTCACGCTCGCCATTTTCTTTCTCAATGCTACGGATGTATGCCTTTTGTCGTAGAGAATATCCAACGACCATAAGAAGGATTCCTGATATAGCGTAGGTATATACTTTCCAATTTTCAGGTACGCCGATATGTGGCACAACAAAAATAATAACTCCGAGAAAAAACACTAATGATTCTTTAGTCATGACATAAGTATAAAGCCTAAAGCCTAAAGTTGAAAGTCTTGATGCAAAGCATCAACTTTTGCCTTTCTGCTTTAAGCTTTCAACTATCACCACGAATTCTCCTTTTTGCCTCACTGGCTCATCGGTTAATTGTTGAAGTATTTCTTCCGCCGTACCTACAATCATCTCTTCATGCATCTTCGTAAGCTCGCGGCCCACATAAATAGTAGACGCTGGAAGCACTTCTTTGAGTGACTCAAGTGCTTTTAAAATACGATGAGTCGATTCAAAAAAGATAACTGGCCGGTCGAAGGACGGAAGACTTTCAAAGAAAGTCTTCCGTCCTTTCTTCTGTGGTACAAACCCTAAAAATGAAAACTGATTCCCAGTAATGCCTGCAATAGAAAACGCGGCTGTTACTGCTGATGCTCCAGGGATAGCATCTATTGGCGCACCTGCCTCACGGGCTTTTTGTACCAACAGTACTCCCGGGTCACTCACTCCAGGAGTCCCCGCGTCAGACACAAGTGCTAGATGCTTCCCTTCTTCTAAATCTGCCAAAATCTCCTCATGCACCTTGTTACTAGTATGTGCATCATATCGCTTCATACGAGTAGTAATTTCGTGGCGCGCTAGTAACTTTCCCGTCACCCGCGTATCTTCACAAAGGATATAATCACACTCACCAAGCACTCGAAGTGCCCGAAGAGTTATATCCTCCATATTTCCAATAGGTGTTGCGACAACACTTAATATTCCAACTGTTTTCATACATGAAAAGTACCATTGTAGACGTAAAAAGAAAAGGTCGGTGCCTATGGCACCGACCTTTTCTTTTGTTGCTACCCCCCCCACAATGTCATCCGCCATAAAGATAACGTCAGGCCATGGGTTCGTTACAGTATCGAGCTCATCCTTACACAAGTATTTTTGAAACTTCAGTAACATCCCCTGCTCCTAAAACCAGCACTACATCGTCTACCCCGACTAATTCCTGGAGTGTGACTGCAACACCTTCAAACGTGTGAAAGTATTCTGCCTGCCCTCCTATTTCTATAATTGCTTCTACCAGCTTCTCTGCCGACACCCCTGATTCATTTTCTTCCCGGGCTGCGTAAATAGGAAGCATCAGTACTCGATCTGCCTTAGCAAGTGCATTTACGAAATCGTCAAATAATTCATGAGTACGTGAGTAGGTATGACTCTGGAAAACGACTGTCAATTTTTTTTCTGGATATAGCTCGCGCGCTCCGCTTATGACCGCTTCTATTTCTGTGGGGTGGTGTGCATAGTCATCGTATATTTTTGCCCCATTGCATTCCCCTTTATATTCAAATCGTCGTTGTGTCCCGGCAAAATTCTCGAGAGCTTCTTGCACGATATCTTTTTCTACACCAAGTACCAATGCAGTCGCTCGAGCAGCGCCTGCGTTCATGCGATTGTATAATCCAGGTTGTTTAAGTGAAATATCACGAAATACTTCTATCTTGTAGTCATACACCCTAGCTTTCAGTTGTCGTAACACTGGGGCAACCTTCGGGTCTGACTTAATGGCAATGACTGCACCGTCTTCAGGCACCTTCATTGCAAGTTCATGAAATGCATCCTGCACGTCCTGGAGGTCTTTATAATAGTCGACATGTTCATGCTCAAGATTGGTAATAACCAATACATCAGGCTTGAGTGTGAGAAAGTCGCGCTTATACTCACAAGCCTCAACAATAAAATACTTACTCTTCCCTGCACGGTAGTTACTCCCGGTCTTTGTCCGCAATGACCCCACAATCGCAGACGGATCGAACGAAGCCTCTTCAAGGATATCAATAAGCATCGCAGTGGTGGTGGTTTTTCCATGTGTCCCTGCTACCGCGATCAAGTAGTATTCGTTGGCAATCTCACCAAGTGCTTCAAAATAATTAATCGTCCGTATCCCCGCTTCTCTCGCTGCAACTAACTCAGGATGCTCACCATCCATCGCCTCGGTATACACCACCAAGCTATCCCAGGGGTCAGACCCCTGGGATTTGATGTTTTTTGCTGTTTGTTGATATACAACAGAAATACCTTCTGCAATCAGCTTCTTTGTGTTTTCAGTCTCAACCACATCTGAACCACTCACCTCTTTACCGTCATGTTTAAAAAGTCGAGCAAGTCCCGACATGCCGATTCCTCCGATTCCTATGAAGTGTATTTTGTTAATTGCATCCATACTTATATCTTGTCTATCAAATCCATAAACTTATCATTTCGTTCGTATTCATTTTTATACTGCCCAAACGAAGCAAAAGCTGGTGAAAAAAGGATAATATCCCCATTTTCTGCATTTAGACGTGCTTCTTCCACTGCTTGCTGTAGATTTTCAACAACGAGATACCTCACCTCGTCTTCTAGTTCTATGAGTCGGTCTAGAAGCGTATCAGTTCCAGTACCAGGAATAAGTATTACATTTTTACAATGCTTCCGTACAGAAGCTACTAGAGAAAGCGGATCAACTTCTTTGTACGCACCACCTGCAATGAGGATGATGTTTTTGTTACCGATATCCAATGCTTCTAGTGCTGCAATAGTGGCAGCAGGAGTGGTGGCGTTGTTGTCGTTATAGATACGGATATTGTCGATTGTTTTTACATACTGTAGTCGTCCTTCTACTCCGCTAAAGGATGCAAGTCCCTCAAAGATAAGGTCATCAGAAAGACTAATTGCTTTTAATGCCTCATACGCAAGCGCGGCATTTAAACGATTGTGCTCGCCTGGCATCGCAAGAAGGCAGTCTTCTGGCATCACTGAAGAATCAGCTAGGACAACCTCACCTCTAACCGACAAGCCTTTCCCTTTTGCGTATTCAAATACCTCTGGTGTAGTCACCAACACACCAGTATCTTCTTGGTTCTTGAAGATATTTGCCTTGTCTAGAAAATACGTATCCATATTACCTTTATAATAATCCATATGATCTTCCATCAAATTTGTGAAGACTGCAATCTGTGGTGAGATACCAGCCCACCCAAATCCTTGTAGCTGCCATGAGTCGAGTTCCATAACACACAAAGAATGTTCCTGCACTTGTTTGAGTAACTGCAGATTGGAAACACCGCGAATATTCCCTCCAAGAAGAATCGGTTCACCAGTAGCCACTGATAGCGTGTGGTGAATCATTTGGGCTACCGTCGTCTTTCCTCGCGTACCGGTCACTCCTATAATTGGCACCTCTGACAATTCAGCAAACAGTGCTGCCGATTGTTTGAGTGGTACCCCTGCTTGACGTGCATACTCAAGATATTGAGAATCCATAGGTACACCCGCCCCAACCAAGATAAAATCACGATTTTCAAAATCTTCTTTTTTATGTTCACCTAGTGTGTACGCAATCGCTGGAAAAGCTTCCAGCTTTTCCAGCGATTCAGCCAACTCTTCTTTATGCTTCAGGTCAGTAACAATCACTTCAGCTCCTGCTTCTGAAAGAAAAGCAACATCCCCTACCCCACGACCAAGAAGCCCCAGCCCCATGACGGTGACTTTCTTCCCTTTAAAATAGTCTTTATAATTCATTTGCACCATAGTAGTAAACTATACTAAAAAAAGCTAGTATTTACATCTAAAACACTTACATTTTCTATTATAATTTGCTATAGTACTTGCCACGCGGGCATAGCTCAGTTGGCTAGAGCATTCGACTGATACTCGAAAGGCCCTAGGTTCGAGTCCTAGTGCCCGCACAAATCAGCCAGCCTAGAAACGAAAGTTTCTAGGCTGTTGCTGTTTGTAGCG
>CAZQWL010000020.1:0-9907 GCA_964597225.1 uncultured Candidatus Saccharibacteria bacterium
TCTGGAAGCATGACTCGTTTAAATCCTTTTCTTAGATATCGTCCTGATTTCGATTCGTATACATTGACGAGTTTTCGAGTCTTTGGATTCAGCCCAAGTTCTTTGATAAGCTTCTCACCTTTACGTCCTTGTTTCGGCTCAGAGAAGAGCTTCATCGCTCGCTTGTATGTGATGTCGTACGGATTGTCTTTTCCTTTCAGCGACCGATAGTCTCCAGCGTGTACGATGTATGGCCCAAATTTCCCAGAACTTGCTACCACAGGCTCGCCAGTTTTTGGATGTTCTCCAAGCTCTCGAGGAAGAAGCAGGAATCGTACTGCTTCATCGAGCGTAACATCTTCAGGGTTCATGTCGTCAGGTATGCCTGCACGCCGCGGCTTTGGGTCTCGCTTCTTAACAGGAATTGTTTTGCCAGTCTCAGGGTCTTTGGTTAGTGGATTTTCACCAAGTTGAATGTATGGACCAAAACGCCCCGTAAGGATGTATATGTTTTCACCAGTCTCAGGATGCTTCCCAATAGGCTCATCGTCCTTTACCTCTGTACCGTCAATCATCCGAGCACCGTCACAGTCAGGGAAGGTTCCGCAAGAAAGGAACTTACCAGCACGACCAAGCTTAATGACCATATCTTTCTTACACTTAGGACATTTAAATTCTTTTGGACCAGGTCCTAAGTTGGTGAGTTTTGGAATATCTTCCTTAGAGGTTACTGCTTTTGAGAAGGGTTTATAGAAGTCACTAAGTACTTTTTTATACTTACGCTCTCCAGTGGCGATATCATCAAGCTGATCTTCCATGTCACTGGTAAAGTCATCTCCAATATAGTCTGCAAAGTGTTCCTCGAGAAAGCTTGATACGACGTCTCCTGTGTCGGTAGGTAAGAGTGTCCGTCCTTCCTTTTCTACATATCCACGGTCGATGATAGTACGCATAATAGATGCATAGGTAGAAGGTCGACCGATACCTCGTTTCTCAAGCTCTTTAATTAGCCCTGCTTCAGAGTATCGATTGGGCGGTTGTGTCTGCTTTGCTTCAATTTCAATTTCTGTAAGTTTGAGTTCGTCACCTACTTCAATTTTAGGCACCTGCACGTCTTCACCGCGTGCTCCAGGGTCTGCCTTAAGCCATCCATCAAAGATGATTCGTGAACCTTTCACACTAAAGTCAGGGATAGTGTCCTGTGTTCCAGATATGTTGACAATGACTTTTGTACGTAACGTTTTTGCATCAGACATCTGTGAAGCAACTGCTCGAGCATAAATAAGTTCATACAGTTCTTTCTGATCGACAGTAGTACCAGCAGTGACTTTCAAGAAGTTTGTTGGACGCACTGCTTCATGAGCTTCTTGCGCAGACTTGCTCTTTGTTTTGAATGTTCGTGCATCAAGATATTCTTGTCCATGTTCCTTTTTAATCATGCTGTGAATCTGTTTGAGTGCTACTTGACTCATGGTAGTGGAGTCAGTACGCATGTAGGTGATATGTCCTGCTTCATAGAGCTTTTGTGCTGCGCCCATGGTACGTGATGGTGAAAAGCCTAGGCGTGTTGAGGCGACTTGTTGCAATGTGGATGTGGTAAAGGGAGCTTTTGGTGAGCGTTTGGCTTCTGTTTCTTTTATATCAATAACATTCCATGTATTTTTCTCACCAACCTTTTTGATTCGGTCAGCTTCTTTTTGTTCTCCAGGTTCTTCGGTGCAGATAAATGGAATTTCCATCTTGTCTTTCTTAGTGTGTGCGGTAAGTACGAAGAAGTCATCAGGAATGAATGCGCGTATTTCTCGCTCACGCTCCATGATGATGCGTAGTGCGGGGGACTGCACGCGCCCAGCAGAAAGTCCATACCGCACCTTTTTCCAAATAAGCCCAGACAGGTCGTACCCAACAAGTCGATCAAGCACACGACGTGCTTCTTGAGCTTCCTTGAGGTGCATATCAATACTTCGAGGATGTTTGATTGCTTCTCTTACTGCGTCTTGGGTAATCTCATGAAACACAATCCGCTTCATTTTCTTTGCGTCTTTTTTGATGAGCTCTGAGACATGCCATGCGATTGCTTCTCCTTCACGGTCGGGGTCGGATGCCAGTAGCACGAGGTCTGATTTCTTTGCTGAAGACTTGAGCTCAGTAATAACCTTCTCCTTTCCAGGGGAATTAATATAGTGGGGAATAAACCCACCTGCAACATCTACCGCATCTTTGTTGCTTTTGGGTAAGTCTCGTACGTGTCCAACTGACGAAGTTACGGTATATCCTGACCCAAGATATTTCTCGATAGTTTTTGCTTTTGCGGGAGACTCTACAATCACCAATGTGTTTTTTACTTTTGTTGTCATAGCTATTTCTGTAATAAATACTATGTATACATATATATGTCAACTTACAACTCTATATATGTTGTTTTCTGAGGCTACTAATCCTTTCATTTCCATTTGCATTAATAATGCGTTTGCTTCGTGTGCGGGGAGATTGCTTGCGCGAATAAGTGTGTCGGTGTCGGTGGGTTCATGTAGTGCCTTGAGGATGGTTTGCTCACTAGGAGATAGGGAAGAAAGGTCCTCAAAAGGCAGGGCCTTTTGAGGACCTTTCTCTGGATCAAATCCCAACATATATAAAATATCATTTGCATTGGTTATAGGGGTGGCACCAAGTTTTAAAAATTGGTGGGTTCCTGCACAGTTGGCAGAGAAAATATTGCCAGGGACTACCAATAAGTCCCGATTGTAATCAGTGGCCATACGTGCGGTGATTAAGGTGCCTGATTTCTCTGTAGCTTCTATCAGAAGAGTGGCCTGAGCGATACCTGCCATGATGCGGTTACGCTGGGTAAATGACCATTTGGTTGCTTTAAAGGTTGGGTCAAACTCAGAGAGGAGACCACCACCTGCATCGAGTATTTGTTTTGCCAGACCTTTGTGCGAAGCGGGATAGATGACTGAGTCATCTATCCCGCTTCCTGGCACTGCCAGAGTATACAAACCATGCCGAAGTGCTGCCTCGTGAGAAAGTGAGTCGACTCCAAGAGCAAGTCCAGAGACAATGCCGACATTAAATCCTTTAAGGCCGCTTATAAGGTGTTCGATAACCTGCTTGCCATACGTGGAATACTTTCGTGACCCCACCACCGCCAAGAGCTTCATCTCAGCAGGAGGTAATTCACCACGATAATTCAGTGATTCTGGTACCTGTGGAATTTCCTTCAACAACGAAGGAAAATCTCCGGACTTTACGTCAAGAATAGGGAAGGGCATATATCCAATATTAACATGCGAAAATAACACATTCGTGTATAATCCATGGTATACCTAACTGCTACTAACTAAACATTAACTGCTGACTTATGCTCGACATTAAATTCATTCGAGAGAATCTGGACATCGTTAAGATGGCTGCAACAAAGAAACACATCAAAATCGATTTAGACCGACTGGTTTCTTTGGATGATTCACGTAAGGAATTAATGCAGTCACTTGAATCTCAAAAAGCAGAGCAAAATAGTACTTCAAAAGATATCGCAAATGCACCAGACAACGTCATTCGGCAACAACTTATTGCAGAGATGACAGAAGTGAAAGAAGGCGTTCAGAAAGTCGAGGCAGAGCTTAAACCTATTCTCGAAGAATGGCAAAAGCTTATGCTTCAAGTTCCTCAGATACCTGACATGTCAGTTCCAGACGGAAAGTCTGATGAAGATAATGTAGAGATGAAAGTATGGGGTGAAAAACCAAACTTTTCTTTTAAGCCAAAAGACCATATAGAAATAATGACCAATTTAAAAATGGTAGATTTTGAGCGTGGTACAAAAGTGCACGGCTTCCGGGGGTACTATCTAACGGGCGATGGAGCAAGACTTTCATGGGCTATTTGGAATTACGCAAATGAATTCTTCGAATCACGCGGTTTTAATCCGATGCTCGTGCCTGCGATAGTGCGTCCTGCAAATTTATTTGGAACTGGACATTTGCCAAATGAAGCTGAAGACATATTTAAGACACAAGACGACGACTATCTTATCGGAACCTCAGAAATATCCACTATGGGATACTATGCTGAGGATGTTCTAGAACAGTCAGAATTCCCAATTAAAAATCTTGCATTTTCACCATGTTTCCGCCGTGAAGCAGGAAGTCATGGGAAGGATGTAAAAGGATTAATTCGAGTACATGAGTTTTATAAAGTAGAACAAGTAGTCCTCTGCGAAGCATCACACGAAAAGTCAGTGGAACTACATGAAGAACTTAATGCTAATGCTGAAGCATTCATTGAGTCGCTTGGTATTCCGTATCACACCGTGCTTAATTGCGGAGGTGACTTAGGACAAGGGCAAGTGAAGAAATACGATGTTGAACTTTGGGTGCCACTTGAGGAGAAATATAGAGAGATTAGTTCTGCCTCATATTTCCATGACTTTCAGACACGTCGGTTTAACATTCGATATAAAGATGAAGAAGGAAAGATGAAATACGCTCATTCTCTGAATTGTACTGCAACACCAACCCCGCGTATTTTAGTTTCTCTTATAGAGAACTTCCAAAACGAAGATGGCTCGGTGACAATTCCAAAACCGCTACAGCCATTCATGGGAGGACGTGAACAGATTGAAATGAAAAGCTAGTACCACAATTTAAATTAAAAGAAATAGTGACCTCATTAGGCCCCTTTTTGTCAGCTGTCCACTACAGGAGTCGTTCAACGACTCCTGTAGTTTTCTATATTTAAGGCATGCTACTATACTCTCAATGTTTGAAAAGTTTCGAAAAACTAAGCTTCAGAAAAGAGCACAGAAAAAGGTGGTGAAGGAGCGCTCTATGCTCGGGAAACAAGTGTTTGTTGGTGTAGGGATTGTAATTGTCCTTGTGCTACTAACAACTGCTATTTGGCATGGGACACGAATCGAATCTCTACAAATTACTCAAGTTGAGGTGGTTGGTGGGTATACTATCCCCCATAAGGAAATAGAAGACACAGTACAGCAAGTGCTTGTGGGCGAGTACTTCAAGCTTGTACCACGTACTTTCAGAGCGACATATCCAAAGAAGGCAATCCTTGAGAATATTCGAAACATTCCGAGGGTGAAAAATGTACAGATAGAAATTATTGATACACAGAAGGCTGTCGTCGCGTTTGAAGAGTATCGTCCGCACGCATTGTGGTGCGCCGATGTTTTTACAGAAGAATGTTTCTTCTTAGATGAGTTTGGGTATGCATTCTCTACTGCTCCAACGCTCACTGGTAGTGCATTTATTCGGTATGTTGCGTCTGAGATAATTCCTGAGGTAGGCGAACAAGCATTTGAGAATAATTTTATAAAAACGTCTCAAGAATTTTCAGACAAACTTGCCAACGAGCTTGATTTGTATGTGACGTATATTGAAAAGGTTGGAGACCTCGATGTCCTGTATACCGTGTCTGGAGGTGGGGTTTTGAAGCTTTCACAAACGATGACTCTCGAGCAAAGTTTTAAGAACTTACGCTCCATCCTTGGGTCAGAAGATTTTGTACATTTACAAAACGGTTCATTCCAATATATTGATCTCCGTTTTGGAGATAAGATTTTCTTGAATGAGGAGGATGAAACTATTGCCAGTACCAGTCAGCCACAGTAGAAACATTAATAGAATATGATAGTCTAGGCATCATGAATTTTTGGCAAAACCTTCCAAAACCATTTTTTGCAGTCGCGCCGATGGCGGATGTTACTGATGCGCCTTTTCGGCGTATGATTGCGAAGTATTCAGAATTTTCTGACAGAGACAATGTAGTGATGTGGACGGAGTTTGTTGCGGCTGATGGATTGATGCGAGCGACCCCTGAAGGCTTACAGAAGCTTATGGCAGACCTTATCTACACTGAAGAAGAGCGTCCAATAGTTGCACAGCTTTTTAGCTCAAACGAAGAACATATGGAGCAGGCGTGTGCGCTGTGTCTTAAACTTGGATTTGATGGGGTGGACATTAATATGGGGTGCCCTGACAAGTCTATTGAGAAACAAGGGTGTGGCTCTGCGATGATTAAGAATCCTGAAAATGCGAAGGTGATTATTCGAGCTGCGAAGCGTGGGTGTACGTCTGATGCCGCTGAAGGAATCCCGGTGAGTGTGAAGACACGCATTGGCTATAACGAAGATGAATTGGAGCGATGGATTCCTGAAATCCTGTCTGAAAACCCAGCTGCACTTACCGTTCACGGGCGCACGCGTAAAGAAATGTCGAAGGTGCCTGCAGATTGGAGCCGTATTGCCCGCGCAGTAGAGATACGCGATGAACTGGGAAGTGACACATTGATTCTTGGCAATGGTGATGTGTTGTCCATGGCCGATGCGAAACAGAAGGCCGAAGAGTTCGGTGTTGATGGGGTGATGATTGGGCGCGCTCTCTTTGGGAATCCTTGGTTTTTTAATCCAAACACACAGCTCCCAACACGCCTGACCGCGCTTCCGACACATGGAGTCAATCGAGAAACACTGATTACCAAAGATACCTCTAATAATGAAATGTCGTACGTCACTCTTAAGGAACGCCTAGAGGTGATGATTGAACACTCAAAACTCTTTGAAGAACTCCTTTCCTTTAAAAACTTCTCAGTAATGAAGAAGCACTACAAAGCATATGTAAACGGTTTTCCTGATGCATCGCACTTACGTTCAGCACTTATGCAGTGCAATGATTCAAAAGAGGTAGAGAGCCTTGTCCACGAATTTCTGAAAACACGCACTGACTAGAGAGGTGGTTGCAGTGTATACTGTGTGCATGGCAGAGATATTACAGATGGATATATTTTTCTTCATCACAAGTGTTGCGGTGGTTTTGTTTACAATACTTCTCTGCGTTGCGGTGTATCAGATTATTAAAATCCTTAAAGCAGTTCGGCGCATTATTGATCGGATCGAGGAAGGAACAGAAGTATTAGCAGACGATATTGACAACATCCGTACATCGTTTAATCCGACACGACTTATTAGTTTTATTATGGGTATGATGCCCAACGGAAAGAAGTAATAGTATAAATATATTTATGGCTACTAAAAAAACAGTAAAGAAAAATGGAATGTCAGATGCACAAAAGCTTGGTATCGGTGTAGGTCTTACCACCGCAGCAGTAGCAGCGGCAGGAGCATACTTCCTCTATGGAGCAGATGACGCAAAGAAGACTCGGAAGAAGGTAAAGAGTGGTATCTTGCGAGCAAAGGCAGAGGTGCTTGAAACACTCGAGAACGCACAAGAAATTACTGAGGATGAGTTCCGCGACGTGATTGAAGGTGTAGTGAAAACATATAGTAAAGTACAGTCTCTCTCGAAAAATGACCTGAAAGAATTTAAGACTGATATGTTGGAAAATTGGGAAGATCTAGTGAAAGGTGGTGCTGCGAAGGTGATGACTGTAGAGCAGATTGCAAAGAAAGTGGCAAAGCGTAAGGGGACAAAGAAGGTTGCAAAGAAAACAGTAAAAAAAGCAACAAAGAAGACTGTGAAAAAAACACCGGCAAAAAAGAAAGCTGTGAAGAAAACTACTAAGAAAGTAGCAAAAAAGAAATAGTACATGTAAAACAAAGACAACGGCGCCAATAAGGGGCCGTTGTCTTTGTTTCTGTTATACTAGGGTTATTATAATTCATTTTCACATATCAGTATGTCAGAACATGTAGCACTCTATCGAAAATACCGCCCAGCAGCGTTCAAAGATGTTCGGGACCAGGATCATATTATAAAAGTGCTTGAAGGTGCAATTGCGAAAAATACCATTCCTCATGCCATTCTCTTTTCAGGGACACGGGGAACAGGGAAGACGACACTTGCACGTATTTTTGCCAAAGAGATTGGTGTGTCTGATGTCGATTTGTATGAAATTGATGCTGCGAGCAATCGAGGTATTGATGATATTCGTGAGCTACGTGAAGCCGTACATACATTGCCGTATGAGTCAGAGAAAAAGGTGTATATCATTGATGAGGTACACATGCTCACTAAAGAAGCTTTTAATGCACTCCTAAAGACGCTTGAAGAACCTCCTTCACACGTTATATTTATCCTTGCTACTACCGAAGAAGAAAAGCTACTGGATACTATCCTTTCACGGTGCCAGGTGTTCCGTATGCATAGTCCAAGTCGGTCGGTCTTGTCTAAAATCGTAACTGACATCGCAAAGAAAGAAGGATTCACTCTCAATCCTGCAGCTGCTGACTTGATTGCTATTTCGGCAGACGGTTCATTTCGTGATGCTCTTGGGGTGACACAGAAAGTCATCCTCGCTTCAGGTGATGAGATCGGCACCGCTGATGAAGTAGCAGAAATTATTGGTGCTCCCAAGAGCTCTATCATGGCCGACTTACTCGATGGTCTCAATGAAAAGGACGTAGAAAAAGCGCTGACTGCCGTAGGTACCATAGTAGACGCTCATGGAGACATGAAAATATTTACACGACTTTTGCTTGAGCGAGTGCGAACAGTAATGCTCTTGCGGAACATGCCTGCTAAAGAGTCTGAGTTACTTGGGCAATTCAGTGAAGCAGACCAAGCGCAATTGAAAACAATCGCCGCAACAACACCGTCGCCTATCAATTCCCATACACTGATAAAGCTTCTGCAAGCGTCTGAAGATGCTGGCAAGACTCAGCTCTCACATCTACCTCTAGAAATGTCCATTATTGATATTTGCAATAAAGAATAATGGTAAAAGATATTTATTTTATACGTCATGGACAGACGGTGAAAAATACCAAGCATATACATCAGCACTACGATGAGCCTTTGTCAGAAGCGGGGAAGGAACAGGCAAGAGAAGTGGCAGAGTTTGTGAAGACTTTAGATATTGGTGAGTTGGTGACCAGTCCATTCGCCCGTGCTCGGCAGACAGCAGCAGTGATTAGTGAAGTGGTAGATATTCCGTACACAATAGACGTGTCAGTACATGAGACCATCCGCCCTTTGTATCTGTATGGGAAGCCACATGCATCACTTTCGACATTTCGATATATCTTTAATCTGTTTTTACACCGAGAGAATAATGACTGGGATGATGATGGTGCAGAAAACATGTTTAGTGTACGCAACCGAGTCCATGATGTAAAAGATATGATTGTGGAATCTCCCGTGCAGCATATTGCAATAGTTTCCCATGCAGTGTTTATAGATATGTTTGTACACTTGGTGTGTGCAGAAAAAAAGATGTCGTTCTGGCAGTTTATACATCTATTGGTCTTTGTAAAAAAGATGCCAAATACGAGTGTGGTGCACTTGCAATACAACCCTGAGCCTCCGGTAGGAATATGTCAGTGGCAGTTTGTGGGGTTGGTGAGGCCCGGGGAGTTTGGGATTTAGCTACTAGACAAGGAATCTTCCACTACATAGACAGTAGACCTTTTGAGGTAGATTTTCCTTTCAGGAAAATCTACCTCAAAAGCTTTTCGATTCGTTCACACTCAACCATGTCTAAGGAATCGGTCAGGAGTCGATTATTTTCATGAATGAAAATATATCGCTCACGACCCTGACTCGGACCTCTCTTTTTCGGCTTCGCCTCAAAATTCACATGGACCTCCGTCTTTCGATTCCTTGTCCACCGAGCAACGGCAAACGGCTCAAACACTTTCGTGTTTGAGCCGTGCCGATTGCTGGCGGACAGGGAATCGAACCCCGATTTACGGTACCAGAAACCGTCGTCCTACCGTTAGACGATCCGCCAATATTTTCGTTTTCTTTTTCATTATACGTTCATGCCAGAAACCGTCGTCCTGACGTTAGATATGCGAAAGTGTTTACACACTTTCGCAAGAGGTTACCTGACATTCTGAAGAATGACGAATGTTGATAACCTGCACAGTTCCTATAAGGAACCGTCAAGGTCGTTTCATTAAACGTACTCCATATATTGCCATACTGAGTGTAAGAATCAAGCTTATTTTTGCTAG
>CAZQWL010000021.1:0-8723 GCA_964597225.1 uncultured Candidatus Saccharibacteria bacterium
CCAATGTCTCACTACATTTCCAATAATGATTTCAACTTCCTAAAACAATCCAAATTATCCTCAACCGCAACAGTATCAATCACTCCAATAACTAATTCGTCATTACCTCCTGGATATAGACCATCACCAAAATAAACACACTCATCCTTGTGCCAGCCTTTTTCTTCAATAAGTCGAGCAACATTAACTCCTTTATGCCCTGACTTACTGAAATAATCTAAACTAGTAGAGCCCCCAATTTTCAACATCACTGTATTTGATTCAAAAGGATACTGTTCCATCAATGCTTCTCGTATTTTACGGTCAGGATCGTAGATCATTTTTTTTTCAACAGGAGCTGTGTTACCTATGGGGCTAAATGTAATTTGTGAACCACGATTTTCAACTGGATTCCATTCAAGATTTATTTCATGAGGAAGTGCAGATGTAAGCTTTTCAATATGTGCCATTATTTCTGTCTGTTCAATTTTAGTAAGATCAGAATTCTTCCACAGAAGAGTTCCATCAACTTCTGTTGCATGATTTCCATTGTTCCCGAGATATATCGCAGGCAAGTTATCTGATTGCCACGCAATTTTCTCATTTAGTTGACCTGAAACAATTATAATGTCTTGAGAAAGAGATGCTAATAGTTCGTACATTTCTGGTAAGATTGGCAGTCGTGCAGGAGCTATCGTAAGGTCCATATCAAAGAAAAGATGTTTATATTTCATACATAGAATCATACACCAAAAACAGTGGACATGTTACAAACTAACTATCCACTTTTACGTTTTGTTTTTTAAAGATTTATGTTACTATTGCGGCGCAAATGGAGGTAATAATCTATTTGAAAAACAGGGAAGAAATTTTGGACAATTCAGAGTTTTAAACCAAAGAGGCCGTCGGAGCCAGGTTTACATCTTCAATTGTCCTGAATTCACTGTAATTCTCTTAGATGGAAACTTATTTGCCTAGATAAGGTATGTTTTCATTCATTAAAACAGCATACGCAGCAGAGGAGGCAGGAGGTATTTCTGTGCATCTTGCACCTACGGTAATTGGTGATTTTTTTGGCGTCGGGATTACTTCTACAATGATTACTGTTTGGGTATCAATGATATTCATGATTATTCTTGCATATTTTGCTGGGAAAAATCCTAAGATGATCCCTGGGAAGCTACAAAATTTCTTTGAGATCATTGTCGGTGGTGCGTATGACTATGTCAGTGACGTACTTGAAAACAAGGCTGTGACTGATCGTTATTTCCCTGTAATAATGACTATTTTTGTATTTATTCTTGGAATTAACTGGATTGGCCTTATACCTGGTGTTGCATCAATTGGATTTTACGATGCAGGACATCATTTTGTACCACTACTGTACCCTGCAGCGACTGATTTAAACATTACAATTGGTTTTGCTATTGTTGCATTTGTCACTATTGAACTTGCTGGAGTTCTAGGTATTGGATTTTGGAAGTATGGAGGAAAGTTCATCAACCTAAAATTCCTTCGAAAGCCAAACTTCGATAATATTCTTGGTTTTATTATCGGTCTTATCGAACTCATTAGTGAGCTTGCACGACTTGTGTCATTTTCATTCCGACTTTTCGGTAACATTTTTGCAGGAAAGACAATGCTGGTTGTTGCTATGTTCTTTATTCCATACTTCATACCAGTACCAATTTACGCGTATGAAATGTTTGTAGGAGTGATCCAGGCGACAGTATTTGCGATTCTTACGCTATTCTTTATTAAGCTAGCACTAGAAGAGCCTCATTAGAAAATAATCATGAGCCTGTCTGTATTACAGATTGGTTCGTACTTATTTTTTACTAAGATTTAACTAAACAAAAACATGACAGAAATTGAATTTGCTATGGAAGCATCAAAGATGAGTGCAGACTCCATCAAAGCTATTGCTATGGCTATCGCTGCTGGTGTTGGTGTATTTGGTCCAGCTATTGGTATCGGTATGCTTGTATCTAAGGCTCTAGAAGGAATTGCACGTAACCCAGAAGCAGCTGGAAAGATCCAGTCTTCAATGATTCTCGGTATCGCTTTCGTAGAAGCACTTGGTATCTTTGCGATCGTAGTTGCATTTGTAATCAAATTCGCTTAACAAGGAACGCAGTGACTGTATTCGCGCAATGTCAGAAGCATTGAACAGTCATCTCATTTCACTAAGTTAGAAATTACTATGGATCAATTAATCCAAACATTCGGTATTGACGCTAAGCTTATCTTTATCCAAATTTTCAACTTTGGTATTTTGATGGCGCTTTTGAGTTATTTCTTATACAAACCTGTGCTACAGATGCTTGCAAATCGTGAGGAAAAAATCGCACAGGGTATACGAGATGCAGAAGATGCGGCTAAGGCAAAAGCGTCTGCAGATGAGGAGAAAAAAGAAATTCTCTCAATTGCACACAAGGATGCTGAAGCTATAGGAAGCAAGGCAAAAACCTATGCTGACGAAAAAGCTGACGCTATTATAGCTGAAGCAAACACTAAGGCAGACGGAGTCCTGAAGGCTGCAGAAGCTAAAAGTATGGAAATGAAGGATCAAGCTCGTAAGGATAGTGAGGCTGAGGTAGCTAAACTAGCGGTTCTTGCAGCTAAAAAAGTTCTTCAAAGTAAATAACACTAGTTATTGCACAATCAACAACGTATGAAAAAACATTATATACAAGCAACTATAGATCTTATCCTTTCTGGAACTGACCCGCAGGTAGTTCTTAAGGGACTTTATGGAAGCATGGAGAAGAAGGGTCATGCACGCCTATATGCTTCTGTACTACGAGGTGTCGTGCGTATTCTTGAGTCTAAAAGTACCAATGCTGCTACCGTGAGCGTTGCTACTGAAACTGATACAAAGAAATTTGCATCAGAGATTAAAGAAATGCTTACTACACTTGGTGTGGAAGGTGAACATGCAATTGTTGTTGATAAAACACTTATCGGCGGTGCTGTTGCAAAATACAACAACACTGTTATTGACCGCAGTTACAAAACTGCACTTACAAACCTTTACCGAGCAACCACTAAGTAGCTCATTAATCATTACTTACTACTATTATGAGTACAGCAATAATCGACAGAATCAAAAAGGAGATTGAAAATCTCGACACAAATACACTGCCTGAAGAGGTTGGTGTAGTTACAACAGTTGGAGACGGAATTGCCGAAATCGACGGTCTTCTGAAGGCTCAGATGATGGAAATGATCGTATTTGACGACGGAGACGGAAAATCACTCGAGGAAATTCTTTCAAATGAGGATGCTTTGTATGGTTTGGTGCTTAACCTTGAAGAAGATGCTGTAAAGGTGGTGATTCTTGGTGAAGCTGGACGTGTGTCTGAAGGGATGCAAGTTCGACGAACAAACAAACTTCTCTCAATTCCTGTTGGTGAAAAGATTGTTGGACGTGTAGTAGGTCCACTGGGGGAAATGATCGACGGTAAAGGGTCAATCGAAACTGATAAAGACATGCCTATCGAGCGTGTTGCATACGGTGTAATGGATCGTTCTGCGGTAAATGAACCAATCCACACAGGAATTAAAGCAATCGACTCTATGATTCCAGTAGGTCGAGGACAACGTGAATTGATTATTGGTGATCGACAGACAGGAAAAACTACTATTGCAATCGACACCATCATCAACCAAAAGTACGAACCAGCAGACAAGCGACCAATCTGTATCTACGTAGCTATAGGGCAGAAGCGATCAAAGACTGCGACCATTATGGCTAAGCTTGAAGAAGCTGGAGCTATGGAGTACACCACTATCGTGGCTACTTCGGCATCAGAAGCATCACCACTACTATTCCTCGCTCCTTTTGCAGGAATGGCTATTGGTGAATACTTCATGCAACAAGGACGAGATGTGCTTGTGGTGCTAGACGATCTTTCAAAGCATGCAAACGCATACCGACAGATGTCACTACTACTACGTCGTCCGCCAGGACGAGAAGCATACCCAGGAGACATCTTCTACCTACACTCACGACTGCTTGAGCGATCAGCTAAGCTTTCAAAAGAGCTTGGAGGAGGTTCAATTACTGCGCTACCTATTATCGAGACACAAGAAGGTGACGTATCTGCATACATCCCGACAAACGTAATCTCTATTACTGACGGACAGATCTTCCTTGATGGAGACCTCTTCAACAAAGGTATCCGACCGGCGCTGGATGTAGGTATTTCAGTATCTCGTGTAGGTTCTTCTGCACAGACCAAGGCTATGAAGAAGGTGTCTGGAAAGATCCGACTTGAATTGGCACAGTTCCGAGAACTTGAAGCATTCATGCAATTTGCATCTGACCTTGATGATGACACAAAGGCACGAATTGATTCAGGGCGTAAATATGTTGAACTTCTAAAGCAGAAGCAAAATGAACCAGTACCGTTCTACAAGCAAGCAGTTTCTATCTATGCCGCTAATGAAGGCATCTTCGATGGAGCGCCCGTAGAAAATACAAAGAAAATTGAGGATTCATTCCTTGAGTTTATTGAACGGGATCGAAAAGAAATCTTAAATACACTGGAAAACGGACGAGAGATAACTGATGAAGTTAAAGGAAATCTAGACACAGCTATTGTTGACTACAAGGAGGCACATGCAGCTAACTATGATGAAGTAGCAGCGTAATTTTAGAACTACATGGCACTCAAGCAAATTAAAAACAAAATAGTTTCTACACAAAAGACCGGGAAGGTTACCAAAGCCATGGAGTCTGTGTCTGCAGTGAAGATGCGTAAAAGTCAGGAGCGCGCTTTTGCAGGACGTCCGTATGTACACTCTGCATTACGTATTCTTGGACAACTTTCTGAGTCTCAAGAAGGGCTTTCACATCCATACGCGCAGAAACGAGAAACGGGTAAGCAGCTGCTGGTGATTATTACTAGTGACAAAGGTCTCGCAGGAGCAGTAAATAGCTCTGTGCTTAAGTGTGCGACTGAAAACTTCGCAAACAATCCAGATACTGATGTGATAGCGGTTGGACGAAAAGCACTTGAATTTGCAAAGCGTGAAGAAAAAAATATTGTAGGTGAATACACCAATGTTGCTGACGATGTGAACATGGATAAAGTCCACGATCTCACGAAGCTCATCATGAATGACTTCAAAAATGGTACCTATAAAAATGTTGTGGTTATCTACCAGAATTTCATCTCTACATTTGAGCAAGAAGCAGTAAAACGAAATATCTTGCCAATTAATCCTGATGATATTTTTGACCTCATGCGAGGAATCAAACCTAAGACAGGAAAGTTTAGTGATAACCGGTCAAGTAAAGACGTTAAAACAACCTACACAGTTGAACCAGATGCAGAAGAAGTGCTTAATACGCTTATTCCGCAGCTTGTTCAAATCATGCTGTACCACGCACTGCTGGAAAGTAAGGCGTCGGAACACTCAGCACGTATGGTGGCGATGAAGAACGCGACTGATAAGTCGAAAGAAGTAGTGAAGGCACTTACGCTTGTGTTTAACAAGGAGCGTCAGGCAGCGATTACTGCAGAGGTTTCAGAAATTTCTGGAGGTATCGAAGCAATGAAATAAGGATTATAAAGAGTCAATTATTATACAAATATTATGAGTACAGATACAAAAACAGGAGTTATTACACAGATCATCGGCCCAGTTGTTGATGTGCATTTTGCTGATGGTGTTGCTTCACTTGAGCATGCACTTGAAGTAAAGAAAGGGGACGGTCAAGTGATAACGCTTGAGGTTGCACAACACGTAGGTCTTGACCGTGTGCGAGCTATTGCGATGCAGGACACGCAAGGTCTTGAGCGAGGTATGGAAGTAACTGACACCGGTGCAGCTATTTCTGTTCCTGTTGGAGAAGAGACTCTCGGACGACTGTTTAACGTTCTGGGACAAACACTCGACTCTGGTGACTCTCTTGAGAAAGTGGGAACACGAGGGATCCATCAAGAAGCGCCTGCGTTTGTAGAACAAGCAACGTCTACAGAAGTTTTCGAAACAGGTATTAAGTCTGTTGACCTTCTTGCGCCGTTCATTAAGGGAGGTAAGGTAGGACTCTTTGGAGGAGCTGGTGTGGGAAAAACAGTGCTTATTCAGGAGCTCATTCACAACGTAGCTTCAGAACACGGTGGATACTCTGTATTTGCTGGAGTTGGAGAACGCGTACGTGAAGGAAACGACCTTTACCATGAAATGAAGGACTCTGGTGTGCTTGCAAAGACAGCACTTGTATTTGGACAAATGAATGAGGTGCCTGGTGCTCGAGCTCGAGTGGGACTCACGGGTCTTACTATGGCAGAATCGCTTCGAGACTCTGAAGGCGGTAAGGATGTACTGTTCTTCATGGACAATGTGTTCCGATTTACACAGGCAGGACAAGAGGTGTCATCACTTCTTGGGCGTGTATCTTCAGCGGTAGGGTACCAACCTACACTTGCGGAAGAGATGGGGAAGATGCAGGAGCGTATCACTTCTACCAAGAAGGGTTCAATTACTTCTGTACAGGCGGTATATGTACCTGCCGACGACCTTACTGACCCGGCTCCAGCAACAACCTTCTCTCACCTGGATTCTACTGTAGTGCTTTCGCGACAACTTGCATCACTCGGTATCTACCCAGCGATTGACCCACTTGAAAGTAACTCAACAGCACTTGATCCAACAATTGTTGGTGAAGAACACTATCGAGTTGCACAGGGAGTAAAGCTTATCCTGCAACGATACAAAGACCTCCAAGATATTATTGCGATTCTTGGTATTGAAGAACTTTCAGAAGATGATAAGCAGGCAGTGTATCGGGCGCGAAAGATTCAAAGGTTCCTCTCACAGCCATTTGCGGTTGCTGAAATCTTTACCGGGGCAAAAGGTAAGTATGTACCTCTTGCGGAAACAGTACGAGGATTCGCTGAAATCCTTGATGGGAAGCACGATGAGAAAGGTGAGCAAGACTTCTATATGAAGGGTTCAATTGACGAGGTTGAATAAGCAAACCAGCGTAGCGACTATTGCGAATTTATGTCCCGATTCGTTCTGCCCTTGGGCGAATCTCTGGACGGACCAACTCAAGATTACTACAAATAAACCGATACATATGGCAGAACAAAAATTATTAAAACTCACAATCTCTAGGGTAGACGGCCCTGTGTTTGACGGAGATGTGGTTGCAGTTTCAGTACCTGGAATAGAAGGCGATATGCAAATCCTCGCCAACCACTCCGCATTAATTTCACCGCTGAATAAAGGAACAGTTACTATTCATAAAGCGGATGGAAAAGATGAGTCACATCTTATCGACTCAGGAACTCTCGAGATAAGTAACAACCACGCGACGGTATTAATTTAATACTTGCGTGCATAACAGAAAGCTCCCGAAAGGGAGCTTTCTGTTATTATGGTATGTACGCATTAATTTAACTTATATGAAAAACACTCGAATATCACAGTATAGTTTAGTAGGTACCTATGTTGCACTATACGCAATAGTTTTATTGAACTCAGGAACAATGCTTATACCCGTGGAAATCTTCTCTTTGTTGTTCTTTGGACTGACTGTTCTTTTTTATGTGTCACTTGTTGGGGTACTCGTACTCAACTCTAAACATAAAAATTGGCGGCCAACAACCACTATCGACTATACGGCACTAATTGTTATCGCCTTGACCATCTACAGTATTTTAATGAAAGTAATTAGCTAGCAATACACAGGTCTAGAAAACACTTCACATTTATTGATAGACTATACATATGGAAATGATAATTATAGTTACAGCGATATTTCAATCGATTGGAGTATCTCTTGGAGTTGGTAGTTCAACATTGGCGGTTACTAATTTTTTTGTTGCATTATCAGACGGTAAAATTGACGAAAGTGAGCGACGAATGATGGGGATTGTGTATATTGTACTTAGAGTGGCAATGGTACTTATTCTTCTTACTACGGGACTACTGACTATTTTACAATCTACAGTGTATGGAGCTGCTTACTTTACACCTTTTGTTATAGGATTTTGGATTCTTATTGCAATTTTATTTCTAAATGCACTTTTGATGACATTACATCTGATGCCGAGTACCTTTGGCCCGTCACTACAAGCTGCATCTTGGTACACTATGGGTATTCTGATGGCTTTGTTCTCACTAGGCCTATATCATTTTAGTTTCATGCAGTTCAGTATCGGTTATGCAACAGTGATTACCCTTGCTACGGTAATTGTAAATGGAATTCTTGTAGTACTTAAGAGAAGTAATTCATAATAGGCATGCCTAAAGATAGGAAGAACGGTAGTCATAGGCTACCGTTCTTCCTATCCCCAGCCCTCCCTTGACACTTTATTCCAAGATACCCACAAAACCCCTCAAAAAAGCCATATCCCAGTGGATAACTCCCTGAAATAAGCCCAAGAACCCTATATAATAGTAGTACTCCGTGATGGGAGTTGGAGTATAAACCGGTTGCAATACAGCATGAATAAACACTCAACAAATCAGTTGATGAATTTTTTCAAAGTGAATGAAAAAAGGAGTACAACGACTATTTTGAATTTATGTCCCGATTCGTTCTGCCCTTGGGCGAATCGCTGGACGGACATAGTCAAAGATAAGGCTGCAATTTATAAGCAGCTTGTTTTCAGTATGGCTAGTATGGTGAGTGTTATAGCCATTTTCATAGCACTATCTTTCCTCATCCCTTCCACCACCCACGCCGCAATCAACGAACAAATCAACTACCAAGGAAAGCTCCT
>CAZQWL010000022.1:0-7083 GCA_964597225.1 uncultured Candidatus Saccharibacteria bacterium
TTCCTCCATTTCTTCATCTGAAGATTCCTCCATTTCTGAAGATTCATGCTCGTGTTCTGTTGGTGACATATCGTTTGTTGGCGTTCCTCCAAATACCCAAACGAGAAGTCCACCAATAAGGAGACCTGCGATAAATGATACTACTGTCTTCTGACCTTCCTGCTTTTCTTGTTCTGACATACTAAAAATCTGAAATATAATAAACGCTTGTATGTGTTCAGTATAGCAATCATACGTGTAGTGGCAAATATTGACAAAGAGTGTCTTTTATTCGGTTACGGAAGCTATACTACAAAGCGTCTCTGCTTCTTGAAGTACTTTCTCAGTCTTTTTTGGACTTATGTGTACATGACGTAATGCACTTGGCTTTGCTAGTAAGTCTTTACAAACAATAATACCCGATGCAATAAGTGCACGTTTTTGTGACTGGGAGATACTTTGAAGAACCGTAATGGGATAAAGGCCTGTTCTTTCAATTCTGTCATGGAGATTATTCCCTTTTGGGTAGCTCCAGCTAAGCATTTCAAGGCCAACACAGGTACCATAGTCTTCCGCAGTGTATGTAAATTTTGTGTTGGTGACAATCATCAGTCGTTTGATGGAGCATGTAGCCTCGTGACAAACCTTAACATCAACTAAGTCAAGAAAACGCGCATAACAATACAAGGCAACTTGTAAATCAGACTTCACTCCTGGCCGAGCGTGGAACTTCGCTTCAACTACAAAACTATCAGTTTCATTGTAGGCAGCTACATCGAGCTCATGAAGTGCACACGTTCCTTGAAGCTCTACTCGTGGTGTTGTGGTGTATCCTTCTTCTTCAAACATTCGTGTGAGGAAGTCTTCAAATGGAAAACCAGTTGGACCAAGTCCAAATAATGCTCGGCGTAGTGAGTAGCGTGCACGTGTTGGAGATTCATTTTCTCTTAAAAGCTCAAAAGCATGTCGGTAAATTGCTTGTGTTTTTATGCCATCATAGAGTGTAGATTCAATTTGTTTTGTTACTGAGGCTATTTCTGTACTGGTGGCCCCTGCCTTTTGCAAAGAGCGTTTGAGTTTTTCAATTTTAAATACCTCTGTAGTACCATCGGCCTTAAGAACTTGAATTGACATTACGCTATGATACCACCTCCCAGGCAGACAGGGCCGTCATATAGTACACAGCTTTGTCCACTACTTGGAATGTCTGACTCATCGAGTAACAAAAGTTCCATAGAGTCAGCAGATATGTGTAGTACTTTACATGCAATTGGCATTTGTCGGTAGCGAGTTTGAAGTTGAAATTTTTGTAATAGCGCAACAGGTTCTCCAATAAGATTGAGAGAATAGATAGTAAGTGTGTCAGAGCGATGTGTTGTTATTTTTTCAGATGAAACAGTGATGGTGTTGTTCTTTATATCTCTTGCAACAACATACAGTGCATTACGCTGTGTGTCTTTAGAAGTTACAGTGAAACCATGTCGTTGTCCGTTGGTGTACACCAATGCACCCACATGTTCTCCGATTACTTCTCCTTTAGTATTGAGAACATCTCCCTTTTGCAGGTCGATATAATGTGACAAAAACTCGGGTATATCAATATGACCTAGAAAGCAGACTCCTTGACTGTCTTTTTTGTCTGCTGTAAGGAGCCCTGCTTCCTGTGCTTCTTCCCGGATTATTTTTTTTGTCGAATTCCCTACTGGCAAAAGGACTTTGGAAAGCTGTTCTTGTGTAAGTGTCCATAAAAAATAAGTCTGATCCTTCCCCTCATCAACCCCCCGAAGCAGCTCATATTCACCCGAATCATCTAAGGGGTCTGGTCCAGCGATTTTCCCGTCGGGAGAAACATCGGAACATAAATTCTGAATAGTCGCTTTACTCCTTTCATCATTCAACCCCTGGGATTTGATGCGTTGGGCGTAGTGGCCGGTGGCTATAAAGTCTGCACCGTTTTCTTCTGCAAATTTCATGAAAGCACCGAACTTTACGTATTTGTTGCACATCACGTCAGGATTCGGTGTTCTGCCCTCTTTGTACTCAGATATAAAATAGTCTGCCACATCGTCTTTGTATGCTTGTTGTGCATCACAGGTGAGAAATGGAATATTGAGTTTCGCAGCAACCCTCATAGCATCAAGTCGTTCTTCTTCCCAGTTACAATCAAGCCAATTTGGTTGCCATACCTTAATAAATACTCCTACTACGCTGTAACCTTCCTTAAGCAACCGTAATGCAGCCACAGAGGAATCTACACCCCCAGAAAGCCCCACAAATACTGTTTGCTGCATTGCCATATTGTGTCTACGCTACCACTACTGTAAATACTTCGCAATGTTTTGATTATGCTCTTCAAATGTTTTTGCATAATGAAACGTCCCGTCAGTGCCAGTGATATAGAAAAAGTTGTCTGATGCTGTTGGGTGTATTACAGCGTTTATTGCCATAATACCTGGATTACCAATTGGGGTTGGTGGTAATCCAGTATTGAGGTAAGTGTTGTATGGTGAATCAAGTTCTCGTAGTTCAGAAGCAAGCTTCCCAGGAGGTAGCTCATGTAGGGGTGTATCCAGTACATATTCGATTGAAGCATCAGCTTGTAGTGGCATGTTGATGGCAAGGCGGTTTTGAAGGATACCAGCGACCATTTTCATGGACTCTTCATCGTTTGCTTCTCTTTCTACAATGGATGCTAGCACAAGTACTTTATATTCGGTGAGATTTGTTTTAATTATGTCATCACGCAGTGGCAGCAAATTCTCCTCATACGTTTTAAGTTGTAACTCTAACAGATCAGAGGCGGTGAAGGTTGGAGGTACGAAGTACGTCTCAGGGAAAAGATATCCTTCTAAGTCAGTTGTGGAAGCAAGGTACGATGCTGTATTAAATGAAGGAAGTATTTTTGAGGCTATTTCTGAAATTTTATGTGTGGTAATACCTTCAGGTAATGTAAGGCGTACTAGGTTATTTTCAATGTCTTTCCCGGCCAGTTTTTGCGCAACACCAAAGACTGAAGTTGGTTCATTAAAGATGTAAGTACCTGCATAAATAGTTGTTGGGTCGTATGAGTACGTTAAGATTGTATACAAGAAAGTCTCAGAACGGACGAGTCCTTGTTTTTTTGCTTCTTTTGCAATTGCACGCACTGACATTCCAGAAAGTATCTCAAAGGATGTGTCGTTACGGAAGTTTGTTGGGGCAGTCATCTGCATTCGTACGTACATGGCAGCCAGAATAACCAGCAGCAGAAAACCAATACCTAAGATACCTAAAATCTTATATATCTTTTTTTGTTTTGGAATGTCGATTGTTTCTAGCATGTTGTTATCTTGGTAAGTTTCCAATGGGAAGGTTTGATGGTGCATCATGTCGGGTAGAAGTAACACGGTTGAGTGTCGGCGTAATTGCTACTGATCCAGGAAGGTGGAAAATAGTTGCCATTTCCTCTGTAGTCATTACTTTCCATGCCATCGCCCCTGGCTTAGGATACAGAACACGTTTTCGGTACTGTTTGAGTTCCTCCTTCTTCCAAGCAGGAACTTTTGTTCCAAATGGGTCAGATATCTTCTTGTAGTTGAAGTCAGTTCGCCATCGGATTCCAAGTCCATTACGTCCTTTCATTTCAGTTTGAGAAACCATTCGCGCAATTCGAGCAAATAAACCTCCGTCATAATCTCGTTCGTTTTTGCTTGAGATATACACAACACGCGAGGCAAATTTGAATGCAGTTTTGCCTACGTTGCGTTCCATGGCTTCGATAGTGTCACGTTCTCCAGTTGTAATGCGCGGCATGCCTTCTATATCAGCATCGCCTGCTTTTGTTTTTGGGTCTCGCATCATAAGTTTATCTATTTCTGCGTATACACCTTTTTCCCAGGTATCATGTTTTTGTAACTGGCCTAGTTTAAAATTTTCTTTACGATGAGCTTTTATGAGAAATTGTACCCATAGTTGTTGGTGGGGTTGGATACCTGCCAAAACTTCAAGCATGGGCGTCATAGGGTCCACTTTCTCTTCTTCTTTGGGAAGTTTATCCATTCCGAAGTCAATGTACGTCTTGATTGGATACTCCTGAGCATCCTTTTTTCCAATATGAAAACTCATAAAGGAAAGACCTTTGAGTTTCGGATGAATTTCTGCAGCATAATCAACATCAAGTTTAATCAATTCCACACCTGGATATTGTGCATACATATTGTCGGTAAGGCTTGGAGCAAATTTATCAGGTACGGTTATGTAGAAGTGAACGTCCCCACCTCGAGAGACCAGCTCAAATGAATATGTAAGAGGGCGCTTTCCATCAAGATATGTTTCCATTAAGTTATCCGGATTGGCAGCATTGAATATCTGATTGAAAACATTTTCCATTGCTTCAGGAGACTTGAAGACTTCTGGTGGTAATATAACTTCAAAAAAACTACGACCACTGTTAAGTGCAAATTTTTTACCTACCATATCCATATATACCTTAAAGAATACAAGGAACGTTACAAGTGGTAACCAAATAGGAGCTAGTGCAAAAATAAAGCTTACAATTTTTGATTGTGGTAGGCCAATATAATCAAATACAAAAAATATAAAAAATAGGCCAACAATAAAAACAGGTAAACCATAATCTATGTCTTCCCCATCTAAAAAGCTTAAAGCGGAGCCTATGATTGGTATATTTTTAAGTTCCATTTCTATTATTGTACAACAACAAACGCGTGATTTGCATCGCAAATCACGCGTTTGTTGGATAACCTCCGTATATTACTCTACTAATGAATATGTTCCGTTGGAAAGTCGTTTGAAAATATTTCCGTCTTGTAGATTGACTACAATAGTATTGTCCTTTACGTATCGTTCTTTCCGTACCTTATCAACGATTTCCTCTCGTGAGAGTGGTCCGTGGTTTACTAAAATATCTCGAAGTACGTCTTTTACTACCCCCGCTGAGTATCCCCACTCTGTAAGAGCATAAAGTCCTCGTCCTACCAAGACAAAGCGATCATCTTTAATGAGTTCATTGTGTGTAGTTGCAGTGTGGGCCTTTTTCTTAAATAAGTCTTCGATGGCTTCAGCAACTTCTCGGAAGTGCATTGGAGAGCCATGTCGCTTTACTACAAGGTATGCATAATCACGAATACCCTTTACTCGAACGTTTGGAGATGTTGCATCTCCCCACTCACCAAGTGGATTTGCGGCAATATCTTTAGAGATTTGTAGCCATCGTCGCAGAACAACGTCATCATGACTATCTGCAATATCAATAAGATGGTCACGGAATCGACTCAGTATCTCTTCTTCAGTGACAAGCTCATCTGCTTCTAGAGACTTGTGTACATGCTTAAGTGCAGTTTCCACAGTGTCTGCAATTTTCTTTTCTGTGTACCATCGATGCATATATCCTGCATTTTCTTTTCCTCTATAGAATGGATTTCCAATGATCAGGAGAAAGTAGACATGACTTCGGAGTGTAGGGTCAGTAGTGATTTCATCAAGGAGAATGTGTTCTGCAACAAGTCCACCACCAAGACTCTCGATGATTTCGTGTAGTTCTTTGAATATCTCATCAAATTCAGAATATATATCTGACTTTTGAATAGAAACAATACCGTAGTTTTCAATCTGACGTACTCGCTCGCGAGTAATGCTGTATGTCTGTCCAATTGCTTCTAATGTAGAAGTGCTACCGTCCTTTGAAAGACCGTAACGTTTTTCAAGTACATCCCGAGCTCGGTCAGGTAGTGTACTGAGCAGTTTTTTAGTTACTTGTTTTGGTTTAAACGAAATCATAATGTGGTGTAATATTAATCATAAGACTCTAAAAGCCTTATTTCTCCCTACAGCATCTGTTTGTGCATCATTTTTATCATATAGTTTGATACATGTCAATAGGATATTGACTTATTGTATAACTATGATGTTAAGTATCTTACCTGGTATATAGATAATCTTTTTTATGTCACCAACAAGATGCTTCGCAAGCGACTCATTTGAACGCACTGTCGTCATAGCATCGTCTTCTGACGCGTCTACTGGCAGAGTAATTGACCCACGCATTTTTCCATTTATTTGCACTCCGATAGTTTTCTCACTGTCTGCAGCTAGTGACATATCAGCTTGTGGGAATGATTCAAGATGAACAGAAGTCTTTTTTCCTGCTTGCTCCCAAAGCTCTTCGGACAAGTGTGGTGCAAATGGAGCTAGTAGTTTTATGAATGTTTCGTACGTATCTTGTGTAAGAGTATTTTTTTCTACGATATTTATAAAGGTCATCATCGCGCTTATAGAAGTGTTGAACTTATATGCAGGGATGTCTTGTGATAGCTTTAGAATCGTCTTGTGGAGTTGTTTAGTCACTTCTTCAGGCTCTGTGTTTGCGATGTGTTCTGAAAGCCCATTAACACGCTCTAAGAACCGTCGAATCCCTGCAATACCTCCCATATCCCACGGATAGTTGGCAGTTTCTCCATACGGCCCCATAAACGCAAGATACATCTTTACCGAGTCAGCTCCCACACGCTTCACATGTTCATCTGGGTCGATGACGTTCCCTTTACTCTTGCTCATCTTGTTTCCGTCAGGGCCTAAGATAAGTCCGCGATTGATTCGCTTTTTATACGGTTCACTCTCAGTTACTAGTCCCATGTCCAATAATGCCTTCTGCCAGAATCGAGAATATAGAAGATGCATAGTAGTATGCTCCGCTCCCCCAAAGTATAGGTCGATAGGCATCCAATCTTTTTGTGCTTCAAGTGATGCAAACATATTGTCATTCTTGTTGTCGATATATCGCAAGAAGTACCACGAAGAATCCACAAATGTATCAAGTGTCTCGACCTCAGGTGTCCAGCCTTCGCCAAAGATAGCTTCTGTCCGTTTTTTAAGTTCTTCACTCTTAGCTAAAGGTGGTTCACCAGTTGGCTTAAAGTCCACGTCGGTAGGAAGTGTCCAAGGAAGATGTTCCTTGGGTACTGCATGAGCCTTCCCTTCTGGGTCATACACAATAGGAATCGGTACTCCCCAATATCTCTGACGCCCCACAGACCAGTCACGTAGACGATACGTATTAGTCATCTTTCCACCTACTTTTTCTGTGATGGCAATCTTCGCATCTTC
>CAZQWL010000022.1:7183-8472 GCA_964597225.1 uncultured Candidatus Saccharibacteria bacterium
GTTCCATATCCTGCCAGCACATAGTCTGCAATATACACAGGGATTTCTTCTCCAGATGCTGGATTGGTAGCAGTGATACCTTCTAGCTTTACACCTGTCTTTTCCTTGGTGTCATTGAGTCGGTCTATCTCAGTCTTCTTTTTTGTGATGTCTATGTATTCTGAAACTTCATCCCAGTTTGTAACAGAGTCTTTATTCTTTTGCACAAGCGAATGCTCTGGAGCAAATACCATATATGTTGCTCCGTAGAGTGTGTCTGGCCGAGTGGTGAACACAGTTACTTCATCACCTGTAGACAGTTTAAAAGGTATCTCTGCACCTTCAGATCGCCCTATCCACTGCTTTTGTGCTGTTTTGATGTGTTCAGGCCAGTCTAGGTCATCTAGATCGTCAATAAGACTGTCTGCGTAGTCGGTAATTCGTAACATCCACTGTGGCATTTCTTTTTTTTCAATTTCTGTTCCACAACGTTCACAGGAGTCATCGGATAACACCTGTTCATTGGCGATGACGGTATTACACCCGTTGCACCAGTTTACTTTCCCTTTCCCACGGTATGCGATGTCTTTGTCAAAGAATTGTGTGAACATCCACTGTGTCCATTTGTAGTAGTCTTCATCGGTGGTTGAGGTGGTTTTGTCCCAAGAAAAAGATGCACCCATACTTGAAAGTTGGTCTTTCATGTATTCAATATTCCCTTCTGTCCATTCTTTTGGATTTATGTCTCGCTTGATAGCGGCATTTTCTGCAGGAAGACCAAAGGCATCAAAACCCATCGGATAGATAACCTGCTTCCCAGTCATGCGACTGTGTCGCACATAGATATCAGGCACTGCAAAAGCATGCCAATGGCCAATATGAAGATTTCCAGACGGATACGGTAGTTCTACAAGGACATATTCTTTTTCTTTTGAATTATCTCGTTCCCCCACATCATAAATAGCACTTTCTTTCCAGAGATCTTGCCATTTCTTTTCTATAGACTGATTATCAAACTTTTTATGCATACCACCTTATCCAGAAATTACCGCCTAATATAGTATCTATTATGCCCTTGTTTCAAATATAGTCAAAGAAAAAGACAGTAGCGAAGCTACTGTCTTTTTCATGTCTAGACTAATAAATTATTTCTTAAATCTCTTTAAGAATTCGCCGTAATCACAATTTAAATTCCTTGCTGCTTTTTTGTAGTCTTCAGGTGACCATATTTCTTTCCTTCTATTGTGTCTATGGTGGATGGTCCACATCACTAGTGGTGTGCTTCTTTCTTTCTCGTACAGCTCAAAGCG
>CAZQWL010000023.1:0-3158 GCA_964597225.1 uncultured Candidatus Saccharibacteria bacterium
AACCTGAACAGCGTCTGTAAGACGGACTACTCCTGTAAGAAGAGATTCTCCGTGGATATGCTTTTTTGACTCTACTACAACACCTCTATGAATATACAGAAACGTGACGAACTTGCTTGCGTAACATATACACGACGAACACCATCAGTCGCCGCTTACTGATTATTTTAAGGAGGTGATTTATGGAGGGATAGATGGGACTTGGTAGTTACTTGTCGTTGGCTCGGCCTCGGCAGGTGTTGCGTACTTTGTCGGGAGATTCTTTAGTTTTTAATAATTAAACATAGGTCATGGTTATGTAAATGGTAAATCATATTACATAATTATTTCTGATTATTAATCACTCGTAATAGTCAAATAGTCACTTATTGAAAAAATGTGCTACACACATACTTTTATACCTATTTATACACGTAGTTATTCATGGACTTATACAGGTGGTTATCCACTGATTATCCCCAGAATGGCTGATGTAAAGGGTTTACAAAGGGTAGTGATGTTGTATTGACCTATTATTCAGATGTGAGAATATTATATGTAGGTTATCGCGGTGGTGATATTCATACTATGCTTCTGTTGGCTAACGGAAGCACAGGCGCGATAGCCTAAGCTCTACGTTGTACAGGAAAGGCCGATTGTATAAATGATGCGCAAGCATTGTTTATACAATCGGCCTTTTCACTTGATTGAAAGAGGATAGTTTTAAAATTATCTATTATTTTGTTTTTAAGCGGATATAAATATCCTCCAAAGCTCGCACCGCATCACCTGCTGAGATATTGTTCTGATGATACTTGATATTGGTACAATCCCCAGCGGCCCAGATACCTGGAGTGGTAGTCTGTTGTGTCCAGGGGTCTATCTTCACTCGATTGTAGTCATCAAGCTCCACAGTGTCTTTCAGGAAGTCTGTGTTTGGAATCATGCCTATTTCTACAAAAATACCGGTAGCTGCAACTTCATGAGAATCTCCGTCATCGCCAGTGTAGGTAAGTCCTGATACGAAACCATCTCCTTTGACCTCTGTAAGGCTTGCGTTGAGGATACCGGTCATATTTTCGTGTGAGAGTACCTTTTCTACGGTAACAGGGTCAGCGCGGTACTCAGAGCTTCTCTGGAGCAAAGTTACACTCTTAGTATAGGCAAGAAGTTGTGCTGCAGTTTCAAACGCTGCATTACCGCCACCGATCACAACCACATCTTGCCCAGAGAACATTGGTCCGTCACATGTTGCGCAGTACGTCACTCCCTTGTGTTCAAACTCGTCTGCACCAGGAGTGGGGAGTCGACGTCGTTTAGAGCCAGTAGCAACTAAGACAGAACGTGCTTCTACAGTTTCTTCAGTATCGAAAGTTACTATAAACGCATCATTATTTTTAACAATATTGGTTACTTGCGTATTTTCACGGATTTCAACAAAATCACCAGCATACGTACGAAGGTGCTCTTCCATATTCTTAGCTAAGTCGGCACCTGAAATCGATGGGGTTCCAATCCAGTTTTGAATATCGGGTGATACTATGCTTTGCCCGCCCCATTCTTTTGTTATAAAAAGTGTTTTGAGTTGCTTCCGGGACGCATATACACCTGCTGCCGTTCCGCCAGGTCCTCCTCCGATGATAATTAAGTCGTACATGTCTATCTGAATTTATTATGAGGCTGTATTATAACTGATTTAGGGGTAGTGGGATAGGGGTTGCTGAGTTGCTAAATACAGGAACTGACGCAGGTTACTAAGAGGGAACAGGGGTCAAGTTGCTAAGTATAATCATACGCTTCGTGCAGATTCTGCTAAGCACTTCCTCCCCGGGCTCGCGGTTCATAGCCCTTGGCAGGGGCTTCTCATATCGCTCCGCTTGGCAGTTTCTGCATTTTGCAAAGTTCAAAGCTTATTTAAGCTTTGAACGTCGCAAAAATGCAGGAACTGCCCCCCAATCTTCGTCTTCTTCTTCGTCGATTGGGTCTACTGGGCGGGGTTCTGTTTTAATGTTTGATTGTACAGGGGTCGCTTTCTTTGTTGGTTCGGGTGCTGACTCCGCAGCTACCACTGCTTCAGGCTCCTCTTTCTTTCGTGGTGAAGTCAATGAGTTAAAAATGCGTCCGCGTCCTTCATCTTCCTGTTCTGAGGGTTCATGTCGTGAAGAAGGTGTTCTCACTACTGTTGATGAACCATCTTGCGGAGTATCGAGCTCAGGGAATCCTGTAGCAATAACAGTAACCTTGATTTCATTTTTCTTTATTTTCTCATCTTTGATTGCTCCGAAGATTACCTTTGCATGTGGATCGATCGATTCTGTAATGACACGAGCTGCGTCTTGTATTTCGAGCATTCCTAGGTCATCACCTCCAGCAATTGCAAAGAGTACTCCCTTTGCTCCAGTAATAGAAACTTCCAAAAGAGGGGAGTTGATAGCAGCTTGTGCTGCTTCCTCAGCTCGTTTCTCTCCGTCAGCGGTACCGATACCCATAAGTGCAGAACCAGCATTTTCCATAACAGAACGAATGTCAGCAAAGTCAACATTAATGATACCAGGCATTGTAATGAGATCTGAAATACCTTCGACGGCTTGCTTTAGTATATCGTCACACATACCAAATGCGTTCCGTACCGTTGTCTCTTTGTCAACAATTGCCAGAAGGCGATCGTTTGGAATGGTGATAAGTGCATCAACTTCTTTCTTGAGTTCTTCGATACCTTGCATCGCTAGACGCATTCGCTCTTGTCCTTCAAAAAGGAAAGGCTTAGTCACTACTCCGACTGTAAGTGCTCCATTTTCTCGTGCAATTTTTGCTACCACTGGTGCCGCACCTGTGCCTGTACCACCCCCCATACCTCCAGTAATGAATACCATGTCAGTACCTTTCAGAGAGTTTGCAATTTCTTCACGTGTCTCTTCAGCTGCTTTACGCCCAATCTCAGGGTTTCCTCCAGCTCCAAGACCTCGAGTGAGATTCTTTCCAATGTGTATTTTCTTCTTTGCCAATGAGTTATGAAGGTCTTGCGCATCACTATTAATAGAGATGAACTCAACACCTTTGATCTTGCCGGTGATCATGTGATTGACCGCATTGTTTCCTGAGCCCCCGACTCCAATTACTCGAATTCGTGCGAATGATTCTACATCTGTTTTTATCTGTTCCATAATGATTTATTAAAT
>CAZQWL010000023.1:3258-8313 GCA_964597225.1 uncultured Candidatus Saccharibacteria bacterium
TTCGTGCGAATGATTCTACATCTGTTTTTATCTGTTCCATAATGATTTATTAAATAATTACTTATCGTCTCCTGAAGATCAATGATTTCTTGCTCTGCAAGAACCAGAGTAAAAAGTAAGCAATTACTTTTTACTACTCCACACTGTACAGACGCTCTACAACCCGTAACAGATAACTTGTAAGTAGCAACATAATACACGCTCCGTTATCATCTGTCACCCTATTGACATAATTGTGTTTCGTGTAGTTGAGAATCAGTAGTCGGTAGTCCATGGTTTGCAATTAACAGTAAATACAACACCCCGCCTTTGGTGGGGTGTTGTATTTACTGAAAGATAGTTACTAACCGTTATGGGAGGAATTGGCTAAACCATTGAAAAATAGAATTTCTTGTATGCTTGGCAATACCTACAGTCCCACCTTCTTCCTCGTCGCTTGCACCCCACATACAAAGTCCGTATGACACTGCCCATGATGCATCTCGAATCTTCCCATTTTGCCCTGGGTCGAGAGTAGCAATACGTGAAGGGAGTTTTAGAGATGCACGAGCGAGGTCTTGGATAGTTGCTACACTAGAACCGCCACCAGTAATGATTATGCCTGCAGGAAGAAGTCCATCACGCTGAATCTTCTTAAGATGTGACTGAATGAGTTCAAAGATGTCTGTTAAACGTGCAGCGATGATTTCGTCGAGTTTTCTTTTTGAATAATTAGTATTACTCATACCGCCTCGTTTGATTTTCTCTGCTTCCTCTAGAGGAATCTTAAGACCAAGTGCGATGTCGTTTGTAATGTCGTTTGATCCAAGAGGGAAGACTTTAATAGAAACAGGCGTGCTGTTTTCAAATACAACAATAGAGACAGTTTCAGCACCTATGTTTGCAAGTACACACCCTGCACGCTTCTGTGCCTTTGTGAGCATCACAAAACTTGCTGCAAGTGACGATGCCATGATGTCTTCTACAGCGATACCTGTATTTTCTATAGCAGTAACGAGGTCATTAAGATGCTGTTCAAAAGTTGTTATAAAAAGTGAGTCTACTTCAAGTTTGGTGCCACGCATGCCTTGTGGCTTGCCGAGCACCACTTCACCATCAATTCGATAGGAGAGGGGAATAGCGTGTAGTATCTTTCGGTTAGGGATATGTTCAAGAATACGCTCCTCACTGTCTTGCATGGCCTTTTCGAGGTCGTGAGAGGTAATTTCAGAGTCAGCACGGGATGTAATTACCTCACCTCGAGAAGTAATCTCATCAATACCAACACCTCCCATGGCAACATATGCCCGCTTCACTTCTACACCCGCTGCTTTCTCAGCTTGGGCGACGGCACTACGCACACTTCTAATGACATCAGTGTCGTTGATGATGTATCCATTGCGTAGTCCGCGACTTTCTGCGTACCCGGTACCGATAATCTGAGGAAGTGATCGCTCACCTTTGTTTTTGACCACACGAACAATTACTACCTTTACTTGGTAGGTTCCGACATCTATACCCGTAATTATTCGATCAGCCATACAAAAACAAGAATTCACATTCTAATAGACTCAGTATAACACCTTCATGGGTAGAGCCTCTGTGGATACCACCTACTTTAATCCGTATTTCTTGCAGTATTTTATTTCTGCTTTGTCCATTGTGTCTCCGTGATCTAACCCTTTGAGGTGTAGGCAGGCGTGAATAAATAAGAATCCAACGTATCCCTTGTGAGTCATGTTAAATTTATGAGCTTCTTTTTTTGCAATGGTTGGCGTGATAAAAATCTCACCAATAGTAGTATCCAAAGGGAAGGAGAGTACATTAGGCGTATAGTCTTTCTTCCTGTGTGTTTTATTGAGTGATTGTGCGCGGGCACCACCGATGAAGGTAAGGGAAAGGCTATATTTCTTTCCTAAAATATCATCCTTTATTTTTTCATAAGGAAGAGTGGGGTATGAGCGCACTGTGCTTATTTTAGAGAATGGTTCCATAGGTGATAAGTATAACGTGTTGGTGGTATTTGGAGTAGGGGAGGAAGTTGAAACAAAGATATGTAAATCAAACAAAAACCACTTCCCTATAGGGAAGTGGTTTTTGTTTGATAAAAATTTCTACCTATCGACGTCGGTATGTTCGTTCTTGAATCTTACCTAACTTTAGTTGCATGTCGTAATCAGCTTTTTTATTGAGCTTTAATAAACGTCCAGCTTTTCGCACGTTTTCACTCTTTGGACGAGCGAAGTAACGGTTCTTTCGCATTCGAGGGATGATACCTGAGCCTTGTACTCGTTTGGTAAATCGACGAATAACGTTTGCACTACTCTCGTTGTTATTTTTTTCTATTTGTACGTTAATTGCCATATGTGCGCAAGAGAATAGCATGTGTAGAGATATACTGCAAGTATCCTCAAGAAGCATATTCTATAAAACCGGATGCCGACAGGCATCCGGTTTTATAGAATATGCTTATACACTCGTCACATACGGTGAGCGCTTGAGTCTCGTTACAATAGAATCAAGAGAGACAGATTCTTGGGTGCGCGTGCGCATATTTCTTAGAATCACTTCTCCATCAGTAAACTCTTTTTGTCCGGTGATAATGGTGTAATACACACCTAGCGCCTCAGCTTGACGGAGTTGTTCTGAAAGAGAATCACTGGCAAGGTTCTGGTCGACGTTGATACCTGATTTACGAAGTTCATCTACTAAGATAAGACTTTTAATCTTTGGCCCGAAACCAAGTTGTACGACACTGACAGTAGGTGTTTCGAGCTTTACACGTGGTATACGCGCGGGAGATTTTTTATTATGCAGTATCACCAACGCTCCAGCTGCTGAAATAGCCTGTTTAGTGTTGCGATGTACAAATTCGTTGTAGCGACCACCTTTGATGGTAAGAGGGCTGTTTTCTAGTAGTGTGCCCTCATTATCTAGTAGACCGACGCTAAACAAAGCATCTGAGTAACACTCGTGGTGTCCGATAAGTGTTGGGTCGATTTCGTATTGTGTTTCAGCGAGGTCTAAGTATTCGATGATCTCCCGAAAATGCTTTCTACTTTTGTCGGTAAGATACTCTAGTGGGTTGGGTGATTTGTATGCAAGTTCGTGGTCTTTTTCAATAAGGTATGCTAGTGCAGTCAGAGTATGCTCTTTCATGAGCTCACGGGCGATGTCAGGCATGTCTTCCATGCGCTTCTTGAGGTAGTTGGTGAGTTCCCGGATGTATCTCATGGATGAGTCTCGGTCACCAAGTGAGTTGATACGCACTGTCTGGTTGTCGTGCCCTAAGTCGGAAGCGAGTGCCTTTGTGGTATGGATGAGTATTGCCTCTGCAATACTTTTGTCGACATTGTATACCTGTAGGGAAAGTACTGCATCGCCTGTACGTGGGATTTGCTCGATAGTATAGAAAAGGACAGGTTCTTCGATTTCATGGAATTTTGACTCACAAAATGCATTTAGGCCAGAGGTTAGTAGACCATGTAGAGCATCGTTTTTCCTGTCGGCTGCAGAATCACTGTGTGGAAGTTTCTTGCTACAACGCTTGCATGCAGGATGCTTTTTAAGGGTGTTTACATGCTGGAATCCAAAATATTCAGCTATCTTTGTCCCTCGTTTCAAAAAGTCTGATGAAGTAATTTCCATACTAATTATGTTAGTTAATATCTTCAATATTCAATCCTGATAATTCTTCTACTCCAGGCATGACTCCGATTTCATCAAAAGGGAAGAGACGTAAGAAGGCCCGACCGATGATGTTTTCTCGTTGAAGAATACCCCATGTACGAGAGTCGGAGCTGCGGTCACGATTGTCTCCCATGACGAAGTATTCACGCTCGCCAAGTTCTTCAGTGATGAAGGTGCTTGGTGCCATCGACGCCACGTACTCCTCATCGAGGATGTAGCCATTGGGGTGTTCTTCGTTGGTGATAGTTACCACGTTGCCATCAATACCGATAGTGTCACCAGGAGTACCGATGATACGCTTGATGAAGAACGTGGATGGATTGCGTGGGTACCGAAAGACAATAACATCGCCTGCCTCAGGCTCGTTGAAGCGGTATGACACCTGGTCGACGATGAGGTATTCCCCAGCATGGAACGTTTTTTCCATTGATGCACCATTTACGATAAAGGGTTGTGCAATGAACATTCGTATAGGAATAACGATAACCAATGCAATCAATGCAAACTGAATAATCTCAGCAATCGGATGGATTTGTTTTTCTGGTATATCTGGTGAGGAAATAATTTCTTCGTTGTTTGAAGCAATTTCTGCTTCTGATTGTTTGTTTTCTAAGGTACTCATATATAGCGTTGTAGATGTATAGTATGTACTATTATAATCGAATTTTTGCTTTGCCACAAACTTTGTGTTTTATGTTGAAGTAGAGGGATATATTAGAGAAATATTTTAGTTTATCGGGGTGGGAAATTGCAAAAAGAACACAAAACCTTCGGTTTTGTGTTCTTTTTGATATACTCTATTATATGTATTACATCGTAGGCTTGGGTAACCCTGGTAAGGAATATGAAAACACCCGCCACAATGTGGGGTGGATGTCTTTAGACTATTTGATTGAACAAGTCGGTTTACCGTCATTGTTTACCTCAAGTAAGTATGCAGGGAGAGTGTCAGAGGGGATGCTTGCCAAGCAGGAGGTGACACTGTTGTACCCTAATACATTTATGAACAAGTCAGGAAGTGCCGTGAAGAAGCTAGTACCTAAGGATGAGGAAGGGAGTTTGGTAGTCGTCTATGATGACGTGGATATTCCTGTAGGTGAAATTAAAGTTTCCTTTGGCAGAGGAGACGGAGGGCACAATGGTATTAAGTCGATTGTAAGCGCGCTTGGTACAAAGGAGTTTGCGCGGGTGCGTATTGGTATTGCGCCTAAAAGTTTTTTCGGGAAGACAAAGAGACCAAAGGGTGACCGGCTACCAAAGCATGTGCTTGGTGACTTTAAAAAGCGTGAGCAGAAGGATTTGGAAGAAGGACTCGAGAAAGCGAAGGTGGCTATTGAGGTGATTGTGAAAGATGGGGTAGAGAAGGCGATGGGGAAGTGTAACTAG
>CAZQWL010000024.1:0-8273 GCA_964597225.1 uncultured Candidatus Saccharibacteria bacterium
GCTCTATTTTGCAAAGCATTTTTTATTGTCTCTGGATCGGCGTATTCGAGTTCGCTTCCTGTTGAGAGACCACGACCTAATCGGGTGACAGTGAGATTGTTTGTATCTATCTGCTCTTTTAATAGTGTCTCTACATATCGCGCAGTATTTTCTCCATCTGGGTTAACTGCAAAACCAAGAATAATTTCTTTTAAATCTTCAGCGAGCTGTGCATCAACAGAAGCTTTAAGTGCCCCTCCACGGAGCTTGTTGGACTCTTTTGTATCTAGAAGGGGAATAATGCCCCCAAGTACGAAGTATAGGCCGTCGTAGGTACCTGAACGCTCTATGGACTGTATGTCAGTGTCCCGCTCTACAACCATGAGTTTAGACCTGTTGCGGTTGCTGTCGGTGCAGGTGAAGCACATTGACTGATCGCCACCATTTTTTGAAAAGAATCGGTGACACCGTGCACACTCAATTACAGATGATTGAAGTGTTGTTATAAGTTCTGCAATTTCTTGACTGTCCGTCTCTGGGAGTCGAAGAATATGAAAAGCAAAACGACGGGCTTGCCGTCCTCCGATACCAGGAAACCCTTCAAAGTGTTTAATAAGTTTATCTAAATTTGACATATAAATAATATGTACGTATCCCAGGGGTCAGACTCCTGGGATACTCATGTATCTGCTAAAAGTCGTCTGCGGAGCTTACTCCTGCTGTTTCATTATTTGAATGGCGGGTATCAAGGTTGAGGAATCTCACATGTTGGCCGTCGAAGTAGAGTTCAGCCATTCCTACGGGACCATTTCGATGTTTTTCTACCATAATCTCAGCGATGTTTGGTCGGTCAGACTCTTCGTCACGGTTTGCCTTGTCTTCACGATGGATGAACATAACCACATCGGCATCCTGCTCAATAGAACCTGAGTCTCGAAGGTCAGACAAACGAGGCTTGCCACCACGCTGTTCTACTGCACGTGAGAGTTGAGAAAGAGCAAGCACTGGCACATCAAGCTCGCGAGCAAGTAGTTTCAGGGAACGTGAAATCTCTGTTACTTGCTGTGTCATCGAGTCACTGGCTTTTGTACTCGTGGGGTTCATAAGCTGGAGGTAGTCGACAATAAGTAAGTCTAAACCATGTTCGTTCTTTAGCCGCCGTGCTGCAGAACGCATTTTTAGAATATTAGTTCCAGGCTGGTCGTCGATATGAATAGGAGCCTCTGAGAGTTTTGCCATGGCTGCTTGCACAGCTTCAAATTCAGTATCAGTACTAAGCTTTCCTGTACGGAGCTTCCATGAGTCTACACCCGCTTCAGCGGCAAGCATACGGTCTACAAGCTGTTGGTCACTCATTTCGAGTGAAAAAATACCTACTGATGAACCGTGTTCAAGCGCTGCATTACGTGCGAGGTCTAGCGCTAGAGTTGTCTTACCCATAGATGGTCGTGCTGCAAGAATAATAAGGTCAGACTTCTGGAAGCCTGCCAGCACATTGTCTAGTGCATGGAAGCCTGTTGGTACACCACGTTTCTCATCCTGATTGGCGCTTAGGTATTCAAAACGTTCCCATGCTTCAGTAAGGGAGTTACCAATGGTCTTGAATTTCCCAGACGCAGATGAGTTTGTCACTCCATATACTTTTTTCTCAGCCTGGTCGAGAGTCTCGTCGATGTTTTCAGGATCCTGATAACTCATTTCTGCAATTTCATCTGCAGCATTAATAAGTCCACGTAAAATTGCCTTACTTTGCACCATGTCTGCATAGTACTGTGCGTTACCTGCAGCAGGAACGGTGTCTACAAGCTCATTGATGTATGTCGCACCACCAACACGATCGAGTTGATTCTCTGACTTAAGACGCGTAGTCACTGAAAGAAGGTCGATAGGATCACCTTTGGTAAAGATGGTTATTATTGCTTGGAAGATTTGCCGGTGTTTATCAGCGTAGAAGCTTTCGGGGTAGATATTTACCGATACGTCATGCATCACTTCTGGCTTAAGCATGATGGCACCAATAAGTGCTTTTTCAGCTTCGATGTTGTGAGGGGGCTTGCGGAGGCTTCTGTTTATTGAGGGAGAAGAGTTTGCCATAATTATTATGAATGCAATTATAGCATGATGCACCCATTGACCGTTTCTGTGGAAAGTGTTGGAAAGATGTGTATAAATAGTAAAAATCAGTACGCGAACGCACTGGTTCTTTACTATTTCTTTGTGAGTTTTGGTCCTTCTGCAGAGTCTTCCAATACGTATCCTTCATGTTCAATTGCATCACGTAGTCTATCTGCTTCTGCGTAGTTCTTCGCTATGCGGGCTACCTCGCGTTCTTGGAGTAATGCTTGTATCTTTTCGGGGAGGGCATCAGTGGCGACGTGTCCGAGTGATATAAGGCCTTGTTCAGGATCATCAGCTAAACCAATTCCAAGTAGAGAGTCACACTCGAGTAGTAACGCTTTTTTCTCATCGTCGGTAAGTGAATCATCTTTGATGAAATCGTGCATGAGAGCAATAACTTTAGGTGTATCGAGGTCGTTGTTTATAGCGGATACTATTTCGAGTTGTTTTTCAGAATTAAGTTTGCCGCGGGTATCTTTGTATTCAATGAACATAAGTCGCTTCAGGCGGGTGAGTGCTTGCTTAGAAGCATCCAGTGCGTGGTAACTGAAGTTGGTTTTTGTACGGTAGTGACTTTGCAGAAGCCAATAACGGTAGTCATCTCCTGAATATCCTTTATCTAAGAGGTCTTGCAGAATAATTCCATTGCCTTCTGACTTAGCAATTTTTTCATCGTTGATTTGAATATGTTCACTATGCATCCAGTATTTTGAAAATATCTTACCAGTAGCTGCTTCACATTGTGCAATTTCGCCGTTGTGGTGCGTTGGCATATTGTCGATACCGCCGGTATGGATGTCGATTTGTTTACCAAGTGTTGCAAATGCCATTGCAGAACACTCGATATGCCATCCAGGGAATCCTTTGCCCCATATACTGTCCCAACCAAGCTCTCCATTTTTCCAGACCGCAAAATCCGCTGGATGTTTTTTCTCAGGATTTTCCTCAATACGCGTATTATCCCGAAGTGCTTCGATATCGATTTTGCCAAGACGACCATAGGTGGGGAACTTTGATATATCAAAATAGACACCATCGGAAGTTTGATAGGTGTATCCCTTTTCTTCCAAGGTCTTAATGAGTGTGATTTGCTCAGCTACGTAATCACTGGCTCGGGCGAATTGGGTGGGGGGCAGTATATTGAGTGATTGGATATCTTGGTTAAATGCATTGATAAATCTATCAGAAAGTATTCGCATTGATTCAAGGGATACATTCATGTTTTCTCGTTTGAGACCTTTCATCATTTTGTCATCGCCTGTGTCGGCGTCGGAGGTGAGGTGCCCAAAGTCAGTGAGGTTGATGGTGTGGTTTACATTGTATCCGTTGTATAGAAGTACACGTTTGAGTGTGTCAGAAAAAACGTATGCACGAAGGTTTCCAATATGTGCATAGTCGTAGACAGTTGGTCCGCAGCTATATAGTTTTACATCTGATTTTAAAAGAGGTTCAAAAATCTCATCGTCTCGTGTCTCGCTGTTGAATAGAATTACTGGAGGGAATAGGGCAGTGTCGTCAGATTTAAATAGATTGAACATGGTAGTAGTGTAGCAGAATGCAAAAGGACGGCAAATATTTTTTATAGGGCATTCTTTTGTTAAAACCAACGCTTATATTTAAACAATGCAAAGAATCCAACAGAAACAACTGCCATAATTCCAACAATAATCCAAAAGTCACCTTCTTCTCCAATAATGGGAGTAGTAGCGGTGTTCATACCAAATAATGAAGTGAAGAGTGTTAGAGGGAAGGTGATAAATGCAAGGATGGTGAAAATCTTCATGGTTTCATTTTGCTTTGTGGAGAGGAGCGCCATGTTTGTATCACGTAGGTCGTTTAGGGTATGGGACAATGCAAAAGAGTGGCGCGTAAGACTACGGTAGTGATGTTCTAGCTTGTCTACATGTGCTTCAAAAGATTTTCCGAAAGCAAAACCAAGGCCGACACGCAGACGGATAAGTGCATTTTCGTGTGAGGCAAGTGTCTGTTTGAAGCTAATGATTTTTCTCCCAACCGAAGATATCTCAAATACCATCTCACGTTCATGCTCGTTGAATATTTCTTCCTCGATGTCCTTCATTTTTGATTCTAAGAAATCAAGTTTTAAGTACATTGCATCATATACGTAGTTCAACATTGTAATGAAAAGTTTTGCTGGGGTAGCATTCTTCTCATTGTTAAGAACACACATGACTTCAAACTCCTTACTAAAGTGATGAATCGCTTCTATATCTTCAAAACGAATGGTAATCAAGTGTGTTTTAGTTACCAGAAACTTAATTTCATGTGGGTGGTTGATATCCGTACGCTTAACAATAGGAAAGTCTAGTGTAATTTTTAAGGACCCTTTCTTATAGAATGTTTCACTATGAGGAACCATGACAGTCAAATCATTGGCAAATTCAGAAGGAATTGATGCCTCTGCAATAATCTCACGAATTTCTTCGTGGGTTGGGTTAGAGACATCCAGCCAGGTAAGTTTTTTGTGTTTGTAACGTTCTATCATAGGTACTATGTATCAGATATATTCTAGCATGTTGTTTTTTTGAGTTGTGCATTATCTGTGTAATAATAGCGATATATGAATACCTCTACTGAGTCACAAAAAGAAACAAAGACCTCGAGACCAACACGGAATTTGCTAGGAGTTGGTCTCGCATTATTATTGGCTGCATCTGCATTTTTCTCCGGAATACACCTTGGAACCACTGATGTGGGTGAAGCGCAGCTTCAGGCAGGACTCTTTTCAATATTTGCACGCACACCAGCACCTAGTGAAGAGGTGGATATGGGTGAGTTCTGGCGTGTATGGAATTTGCTTGAAGAGAAGTTTGTTACTTCGTCTTCAACAGACATTCTTTCTAAGGAAGAGCGAATTCAAGGAGCAATCGACGGCTTGGTTAATAGTTATGATGATCCATACACCGTGTTCCTTCCTCCATTTGACGCAGCCGAGTTCGACTCAAACATCTCCGGAAACTTCAGCGGTGTAGGGATGGAAGTTGGGCTACGTGATTCATTGATAACAGTGATAGCACCATTGCCAGATACTCCAGCAGAAGGGGCGGGCATTGTTGCAGCGGATATTATTACGATGATTGATGAAACTTCTACTGAAGGCATGAGTATCGATGAAGCTGTAAAGCTTATTCGTGGAGAAAAAGGGACGGTGGTGAACCTTACTATCTACCGCCAAGGGGAACTGGAGTTGTTAGAAATTCCTGTTACGCGCGATACTATTTCCATTCCAACTGTAAAGACTGATCTTAAAGATGATGTATTTATTATTTCACTCTATAGCTTCAATGCACTGGCTGAAGCAAAAATGCAAGAAGCTCTACGTGAGTATGTTAAGAGTGGTACAAATAAACTTGTGCTCGATCTACGAGGAAACCCGGGAGGATTCTTGCAGAGCGCAGTATCTATTGGGTCATATTTCATTGATGCCGGGGAGGTGATTGTGAGGGAAAACTTTGGTGATGGCTCTTCAGAGGAGCTGTATCGATCACAAGGAAAGACGCTTGGTAAGTATGCACCAGAAGAAATGATTGTGCTCATTGATGGAGGTTCTGCCTCTGCATCTGAGATTCTTGCAGGAGCGCTTGCCCAACATGGTGTAGCAACCTTAATGGGGCAGGCAACCTTTGGAAAAGGTTCTGTTCAAGAGCTGATTGATTTACCTGACGGGTCTTCATTGAAAGTTACTATTGCCCGATGGCTTACCCCCGATGGTACGTCAATTTCCAAGGAAGGTCTTGAACCAGAGATTGTCATTGAACGTACCCCGCAGCAAGTAATCGCTCGTGAGGATCCTCAATTGGAAGCTGCAGTGAAGTGGCTTAATGGAGATAAGGAATTGCTTGAATATAAAGCAACGAGTCCTGAAGATTTACTTGGTGAGTAATATTCTTTTTAGAAAGTGAAAGGCCGGTGCTGACGCACCGGCCTTTGTGTTATTGGTTGTATCCCCAAACTGTAGGGTAATAGGGATATTCGATTTTTATCTGCTTATCATTGTACCAAGCACCAATTGTGGCAATCCCTTTTTGCTCACCTAGTGTAAACTGTACAATTTTCTGATAACCAATTGTTTTTGACATGTCGTCAATAAACTCAATATTAGTAGCGGATGGATAGACAACTTTAATGAATTGTTCAAACTGAGTAAGTACTCGCTTTGCATCAGCAGGTAATGGATTATTCATTATTATTTTCTCCCTAAAGGTTCTATTTCAAAACTCACTATATACCCATAGAACAAAAACTGCAATAATGCTATAGTACCCAGCACATTAAACGTAAGAAATAGAAATATGAAAGTAATACTGCTACAGGATGTTGCGAAGATTGGACGACGGTTTGACGTCGTAGAAGTACCAAGTGGATACGGAATGAACAAGCTTATTCCTCAAGGGATGGCAAAGCCAGCTACGCCAGAAAACATGAAGGCAATCAATGCACAGTCTGCTAAAACAGAAGCTGACCGTGCAGCATCAGATGAGCTGTTTGGAGCGATAGTGACATCACTTAAAGAAGTAACCTTGGAGATTGCGGTAGAAGCAAACGAAGAAGGTCGGATGTTCCAGGCACTTAAAGTAGATGCAGTTGTTGCCGCAGTAAAAGAGGCTACACAGCATGACGTGTCTGAATCACAGGTAGTTATCAAAACTCCTATTAAAGAAATAGGTGAACATACAATAGAACTTACATCAGGAGATATCAGTCAGTCAGTGACCGTGAACGTTGTTGCTAAATAACTCTCAAACATGGCAAGTATCAAACAAATTCTAATGGTAGTGCTCGGGTCAGCACTGTTGGTTGCAGGACTTACATACATGACCACACGTACCGCACCTACTTCACAACTACTCCTTAATGACGAAGGGATAGTTGTAGAAAGTCAGGCACCTTTGTCGCTTGAAGCACTTGAAGAAAATGAACAGTTAGCTATAACAAACACTATGAATCCAATTGCAGTATTTACAACAAACAAAGGAGTATTCGAACTAGAACTCTTTGCAGACCAGATGCCTATTACTACAGGGAATTTTATTACTCTTGTAGAAGACGGATATTATGATGGTATTAAATTTCACCGAATTATTGATGGCTTTATGATTCAAGGAGGCGATCCAAATACCAAAACAGACAACACTTCAACATATGGACAAGGTGGTCCAGGGTTTACTATTCAAGATGAGTTCGTAGAAGGGGAACTTCTGACAAACGTCCGAGGTACCATCTCTATGGCGAACACAGGACAGCCAAACTCAGGTGGAAGTCAATTTTTCATCAATACCGCTGACAATACAAACTTAGACTTTAATAAAGAACCATTTAGCTCTAAGCACCCAGTATTCGGACGGATTACCGCAGGAATGGATGTTATTGACGCCCTTTCAGCAGTAGAGACTGGCCCTGGTGATGTACCGGTGGAGCCAGTGGTGATTGAATCTGTCGTTATCCAAACTGAGAGTTAATAAAAGGAGCTCTTACTATATTTATAAAATCCCGCTGCCTAAGCAGCGGGATTTTATGTGGGTTGTGTAGACTACGCTGGTAGTACGTGTACAATTTTTTTAGTCAGTTTTTGACCATTGAATCGTATCTTTCGCATGCTCTTGAAGGCTACTTTTCCTTCTGCTACTGCGTATAGCGTGTGGTCCTTTCCTACGTTTACGTTTTTCCCAGCTTCGATTTTCGTACCTCGTTGTCGCACGATGATTTGTCCGACTTTTACAGACTGACCATCAGCACTCTTGATGCCGAGATATTTTGGTTGCGAATCACGTAAATTTTTAGCTGTTCCGCCGGCTTTCTTAGTTGACATACAATATAAGGTATAATCGATTAATAATGAGCGCAAGTATACAAGATGTACGCAATAGAATCAAGTCTTTTCTGGAGGAAGACGTGTATTTCTACACCCTGTTAATTATTGTGATAAGTGTCCTTTCTTTTGGGCTGGGTAGAATGTCTATGCAAGAGGCACAAAGCTCACAACAGCCGCAGATTGTTCTTACAGAACAATCTGCGGCTGTTGTTCACACTGCGACAAATTCATCTATAACAACCAAAAAAATAGAAGCAATAAAAAACTTCGTCGCTTCAAAGAACGGTACAAAATATCATTTACCCACCTGCCCAGGAGCAAAACAAATGAATGAAGATAATAA